>DAOOJC010000060.1:0-7521 GCA_035384905.1 Acetivibrio sp.
GACAGGGTATTCGGCGATAAGCTTCAGACGGTGCTGATTTATATTTCTGTAGTGATTTCTATCCTATTCAGTGTCGGACTTTTTATGGTACTCCCCAATGCAATTGCCTGGCTTTTGCCCATTGACGAGACTACAACCATAGGATCAATTCTATATAATATAGTGGAAGGGATAATCCGGGTTGCATTGTTTATACTGTACCTTTCCCTTACTTCGCAGTTGAAGGATATTAAGAGGGTTTGGCAGTACCATGGCTCGGAGCATAAGACAATACACTGCTATGAAAATGAGGAAGAGCTAACCGTGGAAAATGTAAAAAAATATTCCACAAGGCATCCGCGTTGCGGGACATCGTTCTTATTTACGATAATGATAGTAAGTATAATGGTGTTCTCATTGGTGGGGCAGCATGGTTTGTGGATAAACATACTGTTGAGAATAGTGCTGATTCCCCTTGTGGCAGGGGTGTCTTATGAGATTATAAAAATTGCCGGAAAAAGCCCGTCTAAAATTGCCCGGATTGTAAACGCACCGGGATTGATGTTCCAGGGATTCACGACCCGGGAGCCTGATGACAGCCAGATTGAAGTGGCTATTGAGGCTATGAAGAATGTATTGGTGGAGAATAAAGAAGAAGACAAGTGGTAACAAGGTGGTAGCATGATATTAAAGGATGCCCTTTTAAAGGGAACACAACAGCTTAAGATGGCAGATATTGATGCCCCGGCATTTGAGGCCGGGGCAATATTATGTTATATATTAAAAGTGGACCGTAGTTTTTTGTATTCTCATGATGACTACAAAATGACGGATGAGGAGTACAGGTGCTTTGATGCTTTTATAGGCGAGAGGGCCAAGGGAAAGCCCCTTCAGTATATAACTGGGCATCAGGAGTTTATGGGCTTTGACTTTGTCGTTTCTCCGGATGTGCTCATACCGAGGCAGGACACGGAGACCCTTGTTGAGACGGTGTTGAATCATGTGAAGGATTCGGGAAATAAAAAAGCAATGATTCTGGATATAGGCACAGGCTCCGGGTGTATAGCGATAAGCCTTGCCGCTTATATTGAAAACAGCAGGGTTGTTGCTTGCGATGTTTCAGAAAAAGCTCTTGATGTAGCAAGGACAAATGCCCAAAGATGCGGTGTAGAGAATCGTGTGGATTTTATATGCGGTGACATTCTTCAAGGCCTGGATAAGGCTTTGTGTCAAAGTACCTTTATAAAGGATAAAAAGGAACATAACTTTGAGGCTTTTGACGTTATTGTTTCCAATCCGCCGTACATACCCGCATGGGAAATACAAACCCTTCACAAGCAGGTCAAGGACCATGAGCCGGGTCTTGCGTTGAATGGGGGAGAGGACGGTCTTGATTTTTATAGAAAAATAACCGCAGAAGCGGTACGGTTTATAAAGCCCCATTCCCTTTTGGCGTTTGAAGTAGGCTACAATCAGGCAAAGGATGTTTCGAAGCTTATGGAGGATGGCTATAGAGACATAAGGACTGTAAAAGATTTGTCCGGCATAGATCGGGTCGTAACCGGTTTAAGAAAGTAGGAAGATATCTCTTAAATTGTTATTGTACGAAAACAAAACCTCTTATTGCTTTTCTGTCACTGCTTATAATATAGGAAGATAAAAGAGTAACTGCGGCAAATATTGCGTGTTTTGTATGGAAGTTATTCCGGCTATTATGGATGAAGCATCCTTGCCATGTATGGATTGTATTGGGAATTCCAAGCTCTATTAGTATGTATATGATAAAGCCCGCACAAAAATCCTTGAAGAAGAAAATATAAAATTGTATACAATAGACATATTCGATTTGTGGAATGCTGTAATGGCAAGGGTTTGACAATTATTTAACAATAAAAAATTTTCATAACAGATATTGATATCATTTTCTAAAAAAGACTAGAATAAATAAGCAATAGAGACATATTTAATAAAAATGGCTGTTTGACTTACAGCAAATAAGTAAATATAATTATTATGGCTTAAGAAGATTCTAGGCATAACCACTAGTTATTCAAACGACTGATATTTATAGTCGAAGATAGAGTAATAGAATGTGCATTCCACAGCACGCAAGTACTTACATAAAATGGTGAAAGATACAGTCTTTTTAACATGTAATTAAAATATTCTTTGTGGTATTATTGTAATATCTCTTAAAAGAATTGATTTCTGATAGATTTAGGGGATTTATCATTTAACATTCGATTGTGCTGAAGAAAACTTACATAATAAAGTGGTTATTTTATAAAATATTACTTAAATGGGGTCGTATAAATGTTTGTTAAGAGATTCTTTAAAGGTGGCACAAATGTACCTCACTACAAAAACACTGCCAACTGTGAAACTGTTAAAATGGGAGTTCCGGAAAAGGTAATAATTCCAATGATTCAACACATCGGGGCACCGTGCGAGCCTTGTGTACAAAAGGGAGACACCGTAAAGGTGGGGCAGATTATAGGAGATTCCGGGAAGTTTATATCAGCACCCGTTCATTCAAGTGTTTCCGGTACAGTGGTTGGAGTGGCACCGATGCTTCAATCCGGAGGTTTTTATGTTCCGGCGGTGGAAATTGAAACCGATGGAAAACAGGAGGTATATGAGGGGATCAAGCCGCCGAAGTATTCAAACATTAAGGAGTTTATTGAAGCAATAAGGCAATCGGGCCTTGTAGGTCTGGGAGGTGCGGGGTTTCCGGCACATGTCAAGCTTTCTCCGCCCCCGGATAAGAAAATTGACACTCTTGTCATAAACGGTGCCGAATGCGAGCCGTTTATCACGTCTGATTACAGAGAGATCATCGAGAACTCATGGAATGTCATCAGCGGTATCAATATAGTCATGGAGATTCTAAACATAAATAACGTCATAATAGGTATCGAAGACAACAAACCCGAGGCAATCGAGGTTATGGAACGAATTGACAAGTCCAGTGACAAAATAAGTGTGGTTAAGCTCAAGTCGCGGTACCCCCAGGGTGCGGAAAAGATGCTTATATACGCCACAACAAGGAGGAAGGTTCCTGCCGGGAAGCTTCCTGCCGATGTGGGTGTTATTGTCATGAATGTGAACAGTGTTTCCTTCATTTCCGAGTATGTAAAAACCGGGATGCCCTTGATAAAGAAAAGGGTTACGGTGGATGGCCCGTCGGTTAAAAACCCCGGCAATGTGGAGGTTTTGATAGGTACTCCTATTCATAAGGTTTTCGATTTCTGCGGCGGGTTTACTGTACCACCGAAGAAGGTGTTGATGGGAGGACCCATGATGGGACTGGCCCAGTATTCGTTGGATTTATCGGTAGTTAAGCATACAAATGCCTTGCTGGCTTTTGATGATAAAAGTTCAAAGATACCTGAATCCGGAGCATGTATACGGTGTGGAAGATGTGTTTGGGCCTGTCCCATGAACCTAATGCCTTTATGTCTTTATAATAATGCCATAAAGGAAAACATAGATGAACTCAACAAGTACCATGTTAATGATTGTATTGAATGCGGATGCTGCTCTTATGTATGTCCTGCAAAGATTAACCTTGTGCAGTCTTTAAGGCTTGGCAAGGCAAAGGTAAAACAAGCAGCAGCGGCGAAAGGGGGGAAATAATTTGGAAGACAGATTGACGGTATCATCCTCACCCCATATAAGGGATAAGGCAAACACCCAAAGGATAATGATAGATGTGGTTATAGCCCTTCTTCCGGCGACATTTGCAGGGGTATACTTTTTTGGAACAAGGGTTTTACTTGTGGTTATGGTCAGCATTCTATCCTGCGTTGTATCGGAGTATTTATCCCGCCGGATAATGAAAAGGAGTAATACAATTTCGGATTTTAGTGCTGTGGTGACGGGGTTGCTTCTGGCATTGAATCTTCCCCCGACTGTTCCCCTCTGGGTTGCAGCAGTGGGCAGTGCTATAGCGATAGTGGTAATAAAGCAATTGTTTGGCGGGTTGGGACAGAATTTTGTCAATCCTGCATTGGGGGCCAGAATTATTTTGATGATTTCGTATCCGGGATTTATGACCAACTGGGTAAAGCCCGGTGTGGATGCGGTTTCCGCGGCAGCTTCCGGTGTGGATGCGATTTCTTCGGCAACACCACTTCAAATAATGAAGTATGGAGCGTCGATAGCGGATTTGCCGTCCTATGGGGAGCTTTTCTGGGGCAATATAATGGGATGTCTAGGGGAAACCTCTGCGGCAGCCCTTTTAATAGGTGCGGTGTACCTTTTTGCAAGAAAGATTATTAGTCCGGAAATTCCCTTTGCGTTCATCGGAACTACAGCTTTGTTTACATGGATCTTTGGAGGTACTACGCTTTTTACCGGCGACTTCTTGTTCCATGTATTGGCCGGAGGATTGTTGCTGGGGGCTATTTATATGGCTACAGACTATGCGACATCTCCAATGACCGTAAAAGGGCGGATTATTATGGGGATCGGCTGCGGTCTTCTTACGGGAATTATAAGATTGTTTACCAACTACACCGAAGGGGTATCCTTTGCAATAGTTCTTATGAACATCATGGTGCCTCTCATTGACAGATATACCATACCAAAGAGCTTTGGAGGTGAAAAAGCCGTTGCGTGATATAGCTAAACCTACAGTGGTGTTATTTTTGATATGTACGATTGTTACTTTTGCCCTTGCTTATACCAATGCAATTACTGCCGACAAAATAGATGAGATGATAAGTCTTGAGCTGGACAATGCCAGAAGGAAAGTGTTGAGCTTGGCCGACAGCTTTGAAAAAATAGAAGGGCTTGAGGAGATAGTAAGCGAAAATGCTGATCTTGGTATTGTAAAGGAAGCCTATAAAGGTGTAAAGGGTCAGGAGACCGTCGGGAACGTATTTTTGGTGGAAAGTAAGGGATATGGCGGTGCCATTACAATAACGGTGGGTATAGACAATAAGGGTAAAATAACCGGGGTCGAGATAGGAGACAATAATGAAACTCCCGGGCTTGGGGCTAAGGCTAAGGATGAGCCCTTTATATCCCAGTTTGTGGGCATAATACCCGAAGAACCGTTAACGGTTGTAAAAAGCAATAAGTCCAAAAGCGAGGAGATAGATGCGATAAGCAGTGCAACCATAACTTCAAGGGCTGTGACAAAAGCGGTTCAGGCAGCTGTGGATATTAATGCTGAGCTTATGAAACGAGGGGGGAATTCCTGAAGTGAGTGCGGTAAAAGAGGGTTTTAAGAATCTGACGAGGGGAATAATGAAGGAAAATCCGGTGTTTAGGCTTGTACTTGGGACTTGTCCTACACTGGCGGTTACTACATCTGCAGAAAACGGAATCGGAATGGGAATAGCTGCTACAGTTGTGCTTATAGGCTCAAATGCGGTGATTTCACTTCTCAGAAAAGTAATTCCGGATAAAGTAAGGATTCCTGCCTTTATCACAATTATTGCCGGTTTTGTGACCATAGTGCAGATGCTTTTGAAAGCGTACTTGCCAGCAATCGATAAACAGCTCGGCATATATATTCCCCTTATAGTTGTAAACTGCATAATACTTGCCCGGGCAGAGATGTTCGCCAGCAAGAACGGTGTGTTTATGTCTATACTGGATGCTATTGGCATGGGAATCGGTTTTACTTTGGCATTGCTTACTTTGGGCACCATAAGGGAAGTATTGGGTAATGGAACCTGGTTCGGAATGGATATTTCAGGAGGGGTTTTTGAACCTGTATTGATAATGGTACTGCCTCCCGGAGGGTTTCTTGCCTTTGGATTTGTATTAGCAGCGATAAACAAGTTTTCGGCGTTAAAGGTTGAGCATAAGGGTTGTGCATCATGCCCAATGCCTTGCGGGGCTTCGGGCAAAGACGGGGAGGTTCAAATGTAATGGATGGTTATAAATTGATGGTTATAGTTATTGGTGCACTTTTAGTTAAGAATTTTGTGCTGTCGCAGTTTTTAGGTATATGTCCCTTCCTCGGCGTGTCCAAAAAGCTTTCAACAGCTCTTGGGATGGGTGGTGCGGTTATATTTGTAATGACCATAGCCTCCGGTGTGACACGTCTGGTGTATGATTATTTGCTTGTTCCGTTTGGGTTGGGATATCTTGATACTATAGCATTTATCCTTGTTATAGCTGCTCTTGTGCAATTGGTTGAAGTGATTCTAAAAAGGTTTGTACCTCCTCTTTACAAGGCTTTGGGTATTTATCTTCCCCTTATCACGACAAACTGTGCCGTATTGGGGGTTGCTCTTTTGAATATTAAAGAGGGATATAATTTACTGGAATCGATGGTTTACGGGTTTAGCGGAGGCCTTGGATTTACCTTGGGACTGGTTTTGTTTGCAGGGGTCAGGGAAAGAATGGAGTATTGTGATATACCAAAGGCGTTTGAAGGACTTCCCATTGCATTGATTGCTGCAGCCTTGGTTTCGATATCCTTTTTCGGTTTCCAGGGACTAATGGGAATATAATAGGGTAATGGATGTAAGAAGTTTTTTATACAAACGAAAATCTTCTTTGAACTTTGATGTATAAGGCTGATTTTGGGCTATGGAGACGAG
Organism: Acetivibrio sp.; assembly: GCA_035384905.1. Lineage (GTDB taxonomy): Bacteria > Bacillota > Clostridia > Acetivibrionales > Acetivibrionaceae > Hungateiclostridium. The sequence goes on from DAOOJC010000060.1 coordinate 6,540, forward strand.
GTTTCTTGGCTTTTGTTCAATCTTTAAGAGGGGTTGTTGAGATATGCTTAATGATTTGATAGTACCGACATCAATTGTTGGAGGAATGGGTTTACTGTTGGGATTGGGTCTTTCCATTGCTTCAAAGATGTTTGAGGTTAAGGTGGATGAGCGGATTGTAAGGGTAAGAGAGGTTTTGCCGGGGGCAAATTGCGGTGCCTGCGGTCAAAGCGGATGCGATGCGTTTGCAAAGAGTGTTGTTAGCAAGCAGAGCAAAATAAACGGTTGTCCTGTTGGCGGACAGGAGGTTGCGGATAAGATTGGAGAAATCCTGGGTATTAAAGCCGAAGCTGTAGTGGAAAAAACCGCAAGGGTTATGTGTGCCGGTACTTATGATACGTGTAAGGTAAAATATGATTATTCCGGAATTGAAGATTGTGCTTCGGCAGCCGGCCTTTTTGCAGGTCCTTCGGCATGTTCTTATGGCTGCGTTGGTCTTGGCAATTGTGTAAAGGCCTGTGCTTTTGACGCAATAATTGTGGAAAACGGGCTTGCCCGGGTTATAGAGGCAAAGTGCAGGGCATGTGGGAAGTGTATTGAGGCATGTCCAAAGAAGATAATTGAAATGGTTTCCAAAAAAGGTGAGTATGCTGTTACATGCTCAAGCATGGATAAAGGTGCCGTGGTCAGGAAAAATTGTACTGTCGGCTGTATAGGCTGCGGAAAATGTTCAAAGGTATGCCCGGTGGGTGCTGTAACGGTTAACGGTACATTGGCAAAGATTAATTCCGATGTATGTACCAACTGTGGTGAGTGTGCGGCCGTCTGTCCAACCGGGGCTATTAAAAAGATTATATGCTGCATCGGTTCTAAATGACATAGGAGGAATGACACGAGGGGACGGTTCTTGCGTGACACGAGCACAGAAGAGCCGCTCCCTTCTGTATATTTAGCGGATTTTCTGCATCCATGACACGGAAGAACCGTCCCCCTGTGCTATTAT
>DAOOJC010000061.1:0-7480 GCA_035384905.1 Acetivibrio sp.
AATATTATTGATACACCCGGTCACGTAGATTTTACAGTTGAAGTTGAGAGATCACTTCGTGTGCTTGATGGTTCAGTGACTGTTTTCTGTGCAAAAGGAGGAGTTGAGCCTCAATCTGAGACTGTATGGAGACAGGCCGATAGATATAATGTACCTCGTATTGCATATATTAATAAGATGGATATAATGGGAGCAGATTTCTTTAACTGCATAAAGATGATGAAGGACAGACTGCAGGCCAATGCAGTTCCCATTCAGCTCCCCATTGGAAAAGAAGATAACTTCCAAGGTATCATAGACCTAGTTAAAATGACAGCCTATTTTTATATGGATGACCTTGGAAAGGATATTCAGGAGAGAGAAATTCCCGACGACATGAAGGAGTTGGCTGAGGAATACCGTACTAATTTGGTAGAGGCTGTTTCAGACCAGGATGAAACAATAATGATGAAGTATCTTGAGGGTGAAGAGATAACAGAAGAAGAAATAAAGACAGCTATAAGGAAGGCCACTTTAAATGTAAAAATCGTAGCTGTAACCTGTGGTTCTTCTTACAAAAATAAAGGTGTTCAACGCCTACTTGATGCAGTTGTTGATTATTTACCTTCACCGTTGGATATAGATGCCATAAAAGGTGCGACTATGGACGGAGACGAAGTTGAAAGACCGGCAGATGACAATGCACCGTTTTCTGCATTGGCATTTAAGGTTATGGCGGATCCATATGTAGGAAAGCTTTGTTTCTTCAGGGTTTATTCAGGGCAATTGAGTTCCGGATCCTATGTTCTTAATGCAACAAAAGGAAAAAAAGAGAGGATAGGAAGAATATTGCAGATGCATGCCAACCACAGGGAGGAAATTGACAGGGTTTATTCCGGGGATATAGCAGCTGCAGTCGGTTTAAAGGATACTACTACCGGAGACACTCTTTGTGATGATGCTAATCCTGTAATTCTCGAGTCCATGGAGTTTCCCGAACCTGTTATTTCAGTTGCGATTGAGCCAAAGACAAAGGCAGGACAGGAGAAGATGTCAATAGCACTTCAGAAGCTTTCTGAGGAGGATCCTACTTTTAGGACCTATACAGCTCCTGAAACCGGACAGACTATTATATCCGGTATGGGAGAATTACATCTGGATATTATAGTAGACCGTTTGCTCAGGGAGTTTAAGGTGGAAGCGAATGTCGGTAATCCACAGGTTGCTTACAAAGAAACCATCAGAAAGGTTATTAAAGCTGAAGGAAAATATGTAAGGCAGTCCGGTGGTAAAGGTCAATACGGACACTGTTGGATTGAATTGGAACCGAGAGAACCCGGAGCTGGATATGAGTTTGTTAACAAAATAGTAGGTGGCGTTATTCCGAAGGAATATATTCCAGCTATTGATGCAGGAATTCAAAGTGCTATGAACACCGGTATTCTTGCAGGGTATCCAGTTGTGGATGTAAAAGTTACGTTGTATGATGGTTCATACCATGAGGTTGACTCCTCGGAAATGGCATTTAAGGTTGCCGGCTCCATGGCATTCAAGGAAGGTATGAGAAAAGCCGATCCTGTACTATTAGAGCCGATTATGAAAGTAATGGTTACTGTTCCTGAAGAGTATATGGGTGACGTTATGGGAGATCTGAACTCAAGAAGGGGAAGAATTGAGGGCATGGAAGCAAGGTCAGGTGCACAGGTAATTACTGTTAATGTGCCTTTGTCCGAAATGTTTGGATATGCTACCACATTGCGTTCAAGATCTCAGGGAAGAGGCGTGTTCTCAATGGAGATAAGCCACTTCGAAGAAGTACCTAAAAATATTCAAGAGCAGATTATTGATGGTAAAAAAGGCTAATGCAGAATGAAATATTCTGAAGAAAAACAGGAAGCATACAAATATATTTGCATGTTTCCTGTTGAATGATATTTACTTAAATAAATTAAATTAATAATTATCAGTTGGTTAACTGAAAAAAGGAGGAGAATTTATAATGGCAAAAGCTAAATTTGAAAGAAGTAAACCCCACGTTAATATCGGAACAATAGGTCACGTTGACCATGGTAAGACCTCGTTGACTGCAGCAATTACAAAGGTTTTGGGCTTCCAGGGTAAAGCAGATTTTACTTCATATGAAAATATTGATAAAGCTCCGGAAGAAAGAGAAAGAGGAATTACCATTTCGACATCTCATGTTGAGTATGAAACAGATACAAGGCACTATGCACACGTTGACTGCCCCGGCCATGCTGACTATGTTAAGAACATGATAACCGGAGCTGCTCAGATGGATGGTGCTATTCTGGTTGTATCGGCTGCAGACGGTCCGATGCCTCAGACAAGAGAACACATTCTTTTGGCTCGTCAGGTTGGTGTGCCATACATAGTTGTGTTCTTGAACAAGTGTGATATGGTAGATGACGAAGAACTTATCGAATTGGTTGAAATGGAAGTTAGAGAACTGTTGAGCTCTTACGAATTCCCTGGAGATGATATTCCGATAGTAAGAGGTTCCGCACTTGTTGCTCTTGAAAGTTCATCAACCGATATTAATTCTCCTGAATATCAGCCGATTGTTAAGCTGATGGAGGAAGTTGATAAATACATTCCGACACCGGAAAGAGCTACAGACAAGCCGTTCATTATGCCTGTTGAGGACGTATTCACAATCACAGGCCGTGGAACTGTTGCTACAGGTAGGGTTGAAAGAGGAACTCTTAAGATGGGTGAAGAAGTTGAAATCGTTGGTTTAATGGACGAACCGAGAAAGACAGTTATTACCGGTATAGAAATGTTCAGAAAGCTTCTTGACCAGGCTGTTGCCGGTGACAACATCGGTGCTCTTTTAAGAGGTATTCAGAGAACTGATGTTGAAAGAGGACAGGTTTTGGCTAAACCGGGATCAATAAAGCCACATACTCATTTTGAAGGACAGGTTTACGTTCTTACTAAAGAAGAAGGTGGAAGACATACTCCTTTCTTCAACAATTACAGACCTCAGTTCTATTTCAGAACAACTGACGTTACTGGTGTAATCGAGCTTCCGGAAGGAACAGAAATGGTTATGCCTGGTGATCACATTACAATGAAGATTAAGTTGATAACTCCAATAGCTATGGAAGAAGGCTTGAAGTTCGCTATCCGTGAAGGTGGAAGAACTGTTGGAGCAGGTAACGTTTCAAAAATAATTGAGTAATAAAATAAGAAAATCCGGAGGGCATTGCCCCCCGGATTTTTTAGTACATTGATTTAAATGTACTGTAATTACTGAGGTGAAGGAAAATATTTCGCAAATTTATGTTTCGAAGTATTTTCCTTCACCTGTTTTAACAAACAAAAGTTTGTCCCCTATACATGTGTCGGATTTCTTTATTGTACCGACAGGCAATTCCAGCACACGCCGGGAACCGAATACAATCCTGGAGCATCTCCACGGCGGAATGCTTTCAATCAAATGTATGACCCGGTCTTCACGGTCTATAAACACTATGTCCAGCGAAAATTTCATAAAGAACATGTGTATTGAGTTGCAGGGTTCGATGAGAAGACCTGAATTGTCAGGCAGAGAGTCTTTAAACATCAGTCCTGTAAACCGCTTTGCAAAGGTGTCTGCAATAATTGTGTTCATGGAAAGAACAGAACCTTTGGTTCCATTTTCAACAATCATAAGATACCCCTCCAGAAATATCCGGATATATACCGGGTTTATTGTATTTAAAACGGTAATGATAAATCAGACAAATTCGATAAATTAACGTATAATTTATTAATGGGCAATTAAGACTGAAGATGATATGTTATAGATATATTTTATCATAAATAAAACAAATTTCAATAAAATACCCTGAAAATTATAACTGCTTCTAAAATATTCAAGTTTATTCTGTCGTGCTGTGATAAAATGGAAGGGGGAATTGGTTTTCAGTGCGGTAAGGAGGTGACACACAGTTGGAAACACCTGATGTTGACCTGATAAGTAAATGTCTTAACGGTGACAATGATGCATTTTCAGGATTGGTGACGAGATATAAGAAGTTGATTTATAGTGTAGTGTATAATATGATAAATAATAAGCAAGATGTTAACGATATTGTTCAGGAGGTTTTTATTAAAATATACAGTGCTCTCGATAAATATAACCCGGAATATAAATTTTCAACCTGGGCTGTCAGAATTGCAACAAATTGCTGTTTGGATATTCTTAAAAAGAAAAGAATTGATGCGGTATCCATCGAGGAGAAAATTGGTGTTTCCGACAGTGTTGATACTCCGGAAGACGAATATATAAAAAAGGAGAAGCGGAAGAGAATAAATGATGAATTAAACCGGCTTCCCGAAAAGTATCGTGTACCTTTGATATTGTTCCACAAAAACGGACTGTCCTATGACGAAATTTCACAGGTTCTCAATGAACCGATGTCTATTGTAAAAAACAGGTTATACCGGGCGAGACTTATGTTAAGAGATAGCTTATCTTCCGAAAGAGAGGAAGGGGTTTTATGAGTTGTGAACAATTTGAAGATTCCATTATGAAGCATATCGATGGAGAAATTAATGATATTGAGAATAACCGGCTTATGAAGCATTTAAGAGAGTGTGCCGAATGCAGCAGAAAGCTTGAAGAATTAAAGAGCATTATGGGCACTTTGGAACAGACGGATGTCATTGAGCCTCCTTTCGATTTGGAACAAACTGTTATGGAAAAGGTCAAAAAGCTTGACGTGTACAATAAAAAGCTCAAAGAAAAGAAGCTGATGATGTCATACTTTGCAGCACTTATGATTTTTACGGTTATACTTTTGCTGTCTGCAATCCTGTTTAGGGAAAACCTGTCAGAGTTTATGCTGTTTATAGGAATTCCAAAGCCTGTAACCTATATGGTGTATGGCTATCTTACCGGCCTTGGTTCCTTTATTGTAATGGTTGCATCCTGTATAAAAGAACTTAAGGATGAAATTGCAGATTTTAATTATCTTTTGGCTGGATTGTTTGCAATCGTCCTAATTACGAAGATTTATGAAATAAATTCGGCACAGAGAAAGAATGAAGGGTGAATAAAAATGTAATGAAAAATCATGTAAAGAAAAATATTCCAGAAACTTAAGTTACGCTGTCTAGAGTCTGTAAATACTCCGTGGGGTCGAGCAAAACTCGCTTCGCTCGGACAATGCTCTCCCTTTCCACGTCGTATTAACAGACTCTATGACAGGCTTCATAATGTTTCTTCCACATTTTTCATTACATTGACAGTATGCACTTAATTAACCTGGGTTGTTGTCAAATTCAAAAAAGCAAAAATTAATAACTGCTTAAATATTAACAATAAAACGAAGGATTTCTATTAAGACTTCGTTTTTTTTGTTTAAGAAAATTATACTTGAATTATATATTCACATAACTCTAATAATAAATAATCGGACGGAGGTGATTCGATGGACAAAGACTTCATGAAAAATGATGAAATTATTGAAGAATCAAGAAATGAGCACAATGATGAAGCACAGCAACGAAGATTATTTGATAATAATGAGCAAGTAAACAGTGGTGATAAAGGTGCATTAGCCCTTGAAAGAATCGACAGGCTTTATGTCGTTCTAGGATGGATAAGTGCGGCTGTAACCATATTTGTATCACCGCTGTTTGCAATTGCAGGAGTAACCTTTGGAGTATTGTTAAACAGGCAGCACAAGGGAAGCGGAAATGTAATCATTATAAGCAATATTGCACTGGCATTGATTAATATAGCACTCAGTCAGGTAATTCTGATGCTGATAAATAACATGATGTACCGTTAACTAAGGGTTCATTAAATAAATGTGAAGAAAAATATTCGAGAAACTTAAGTTTCTTCCATATTTTTCTTCACTGTTTCTAAAGTCCTATTATTATTGACGCGGAGGAAAACTAGTATGCAAACAAGATACAGAAAGATAGTTATTGTTTTTGTGACGGTTTATTTGTTTGCTTTTGTTATGGGCTGCAATGAAAAAGAAGAAGAAAGGGTAAAGGACGATGTCCAATTTCAAAACATAAATCCACAAATTACTGGTGGAGATATAAAAAATCCGATTGCAGAGGATTCAAACAATGGCTTGATAGAGATAGGGAGCTTCTCAACCTCGCTATTGGACGATCAGAAAAACAGGGTTGAAAACCTTCATATTGCAGCAGATTGTCTTAATAATGAAAGAGTATCGCCGGGTGAGGAGTTTTCCTTTAATGTGACTTTAGGAAGAAGGACGGAAGAGAAGGGATATAAAAAGGCACCCATAATAAAAAGGACGAAGGATGGTCCCAAAAAAGGATACGGAGTTGGAGGAGGCATATGCCAATTGTCGTCAACATTATATAATGCAGCACAGAAAGCCGGATTGAAAATTACCGAAATACACCATCACTCAAAAGATGTCGGCTATGTTCCGGAAGGCAAAGACGCCACAGTGGTATACGGATCCAAGGATTTTAAATTTATAAACAACCGTTCCAACCCAATTGTAATTAAAGCCTCGGTATCGGAGGAGAAGGTTGCGGTAAGTATATTTGAAATGTTAAAATAGTATTATTAACCAAACAATAATAACAGCAGGCAATTAAGCAGCAATAAAGGTACTTAATAATAATATAAACCGTGGTTTTCATAAAAAACTATGGAACTATTCTTAAAATAATGATATAAATATAACGAGGCGATAAATGTTCCCAACTTCTATAAGTGGTGGGTACAGATTTTAATAAATGTAAAACTCGGTTATTTGGGAGGATATAAGTCACATGGTAAAAAAGGAAATTACAATTACGAGTAAAACAGGATTGGTAGCAAAGCCTGCAGCACTGTTCATTCATAAGGCGTCAAACTATAAATCGAGTATCTGGATCGAAAAAGGTGAGAGAAAGGCCAATGCCAAAAGTTTACTGGGCCTTTTGGCATTAGGGGTTGATTATGGCAGCAAAATTGTACTTATTGCGGAGGGTGATGACGAAAAAGAAGCAGTTGATGAATTGTGCGAACATCTTTCAACAAAGCTGGAAGAAAGTGTTTAGTTATGGGTAGGAAAACATTCAAAGCCGAGGCAGTCTCCTTCGGCATTAGAATTGGAAGAATATTTATCATTAAAGAGGCAGATGTAAAAACCGATGAGAATCTGATAGATGAATCCCAGATCGAAAATGAGATTACAAATCTTGAGGTCGCTATATGCAAAACATTTATCGAAATTCATGATTTGAATGACGGGTTTAAAGGAATACTTAGCGAAGAGGAAAACAGGATTTTCGATTTTTACACGCAAATACTTGATGATAAAAGGTTTTTTGAAGAGATTAAAGACACTATAAAGCATAAGAAGTACAGTGCCCAAAAGGCAATACATACGTGTATTCAAAAGTATATAGATGAAATACTCAAAAGCAATAGTGATTATTTAAGACAGAGGGCTTATGACCTCAATGATGTCAGGAAAAGACTTATTAAGAACATTTCCGGCAGCAGTGGAAT
>DAOOJC010000062.1:0-7394 GCA_035384905.1 Acetivibrio sp.
TTTCCTCACAGAATTGTTTTACAAAGGCTTTATTATGCCGGGCTGTTACATTCCAGTCAATACTTCGGACATCATCCCCGGGATAATACTCACGAATATCCTCAAATTCCACTCCTTTGCCCCTGAACCCAGAACGGTACTCTCCGGAAAAAACCTCATCCACCAGCTTATTCGATTTTATCTCAATTTGTCTTATCTTTTTTAACAGTTCACTCGAAAGCATATTTGCCTCCAATAATCCTATAAATCAAGGTAAATTAACCTGCTCGAGAATATTGGCAATTATCTTTTCCGAAGCTATATCCTCAGCCTCTGCTTCGTATGTAAGCAGGATTCTATGGCGAAGAACATCGTAGGCAATGGCTTTGATATCATCGGGCACAACGAAATTCCTGCCTTCTAAAAATGCCCTGCCTTTAGCTGCCTTGATCAGATTTATCGAAGCACGGGGAGACGCACCGCATGCTATATATTCCGACTCTTCCCTGGTCTTTAAAACAATGTCCAGAACATAGTTTTTAATATTGTCATCAATGTAAATGCCGTCAACCTTTTTTCTGAGCCTGAAAATGTCTTCGCGGGACAATACCTTCCTAACATCCGGATCGGCAGGTTGTTCTTTGGAGTAGAAGTCAATAATTCTGCTTTCTTCATCCCGGCCGGGATACTTTATCTTCAGCTTCATCATAAAACGGTCCTGCTGTGCTTCGGGAAGCGGATAAGTTCCCTGCTGCTCAAGAGGGTTCTGCGTAGCTATAACCAAAAAGGGATTGTCCAGGTGATAAGTTTTTTCACCAATGGTTACCTGTTTTTCCTGCATTGCTTCAAGCAGGGCTGACTGCACTTTTGCAGGTGCACGGTTTATTTCATCCGCAAGAATCAGATTGCTGAAAATCGGCCCCTTCTTTACTATAAACTCTCCTGTCTTTTGGTTATATATTTCGGTGCCAAGAATATCCGCCGGCAGCAAATCCGGCGTAAATTGTATCCTTTTAAAATCAATCCCCACAACCTGGGCTATGGTATTGGCTGTTAACGATTTGGCCAAACCCGGAACACCCTCGAGCAAAATATGTCCCCCTGTCAAAAGCCCGATCAATATTCTGTCAACCATATATTTTTGTCCGACAATTATCTTTCCTATTTCTTCCTTCAGGTCAGTTAATATCTTTATTTCATCAAGAAATTCTGTTGTTTCCATAGGTTAACCTCCGCAATATACTTTTTAAACAGGATACAATACTTCCCTGTACAAGCAATTTATATTTTAAACATAAAGTTTTACGTATTTGTGAACAATCTATGAACTTTGGAGGCATTAAATAAATGGGTTATTTGTTTATACAGATATAAGCCACAAGCAACAGCCCCGGAATTAAAGGAATAAACTCAATTATAGAAACCCGTGTTTGATTTTCACGAGGTTTTTCAACATTTTTTGAATTAAGCTTAATGAACCAATACACCAAAACTCCAAAAACAGCAGCCGAAAATGATACTACTGCCAATGCGACGGCTGCCATAAAGACAATCTCCGGAATTGACATGCCCTGAAACTGAGAAAATACATCCTGTCCGGCAGGGTTATTGACGTTCTCTACTCCCATTTTCTCCAAAAACTCAAGCATTTTTATACTAACCCAGTTCAATACCACCGCAACAGCATTATTTGTAAAGTGGGCAAACATTCCAATCATCAGGGAATCACTTTTGTATACCAGAAAACCTATCAGTGCCCCCAAAAGAAATGTTCCAAACAGACTTTGAAAGCTAAAGTGCGTGAGTCCAAAAAGAAAAGCGGTAATCAAAATGGATTTGACGCTTCCGAATCTCTCAAAGCTCCTTTGAATTACTCCTCTGAAAAGCACTTCCTCACATATTCCTGCCGAAATTGCGATGACCAGTACGCCGATAAAAAGATCCCCAACACCGCTTCCTATGGGAATTTGTGTTGTTTCCACGGTTCCGGACAAAAGCTTTACTATAAGAATATTCAATAAATTGAACACACCCACAATCGGAATGCCGAATATCACAATCCCAAAAGCCAAAACAAAGTTTACAAAACTTGTCCTGTTCCACCTCAGTACCTTTTTGGTATCAAACCTGAATATAAACAGAAATACCAGAGGAGGAAGCATTATTAAAAATACCTCGGAAATCAGGCCTCCAATGTTAAATTGTAAAGCCTCCTGCAGTTTTGTGGATACAAACACAAGCAGTATCACAACCAGGGAATACAAAAGTCCCACCTGCCATATCCTCGGTTTTTCCACGTCATATTGTTCCTGTACTTCTACACTGTGTTCATCCATGAATTTTCCCCCTTTTTATGATGATCCGGATATGTTTGTCATGACTGAAAGAATATGATTATATTATAACACTTCAATTCAAAGAAGATTTTCGTTTACAGAAAATTTTCTTGCATCTCTCTCCAAATTAATATCCATAATAGGGCTGCATATTGTTTATGTGAAGTAAAATATTGAAGAAACATATAAAAGCAAGTTTTAGAGCCTGTTAATACGACGTGGAAAGGGGAGCATCCATTATCACGAAGAGAGTTTTTTTAGACCCTCACGGAGTATTTACAGGCTCTTAACCTGTGGAACTTAAGTTTTTCGAGTACTTCTCTTCACAACCAATTAATGCATACATTACGTTAGAACCACCAGTAGCTACATTGTCAGTATGCCATTGGGTGTGTCCATAATCAGCAATATATTCTCCTCTTTACCGTTCTCGGCATTAATATAAACTAAAAAATCCCTGTCATTGAGCTTACCCTTAAACTCATATGTGAATATCTCCGTCTTATAGTCCGTAGGTATTATAGCAAGACCGCTGCTTAAAACATTCATTCTTGGTGTAATAAGTGCACGGGCCTGTTCCATTGTAATCTTCGGCTGAGGTATGTTTCTTTGCGTATGGTTGGTTATATAGCCCTTGCTCTCAAAGCCGACAATTTCGCCGTTATCCAATGCTATTTTCACCTTGATAAGGTCGGGGTAAACAGTTACATCCCCCTGTTTATATGCATAATTAATAATTGCGGTATTATCCTCTTTCAAGTAATAGGTATCCACCATGTCCTTATATCCATGCTCTTCCAAGAACTTTTTCCCCAAAGCCTTTGCCTGGTCTACGTTTATCTGTTCCTGGGCACCTACCGGTCTGTTATACAGCATCCACAAGACATTTCCGCCCTTTTGGGTTACATCCACAGTCGCAGTCTGATCCTCCGGAACATTATTGAATTTAACACTATAGCTGTATGTCTTGATATTCCCTTCATCGACTCTGCCAATTTCCTCAACAGCCTTCACCTTATCCGGTCCGAAAAACTCCATAACCCTTTGTTTTGCCTGTTCGACATCCATGTCCTCTCCCGCAAGACCCTTAGGTTCTGTCTGTGTCATGTGGTCGGAAAAAGGACCGTCATAAATCAATGTGGGATATTCCTGAAAAGTTTTTTCTATGTTTTCAAACTGGGCATTGGGCATATTCTCCGAAGTCTTCTGAAACAAACGCGTCCCCTTGTTTGCCAAATCACCCCACTTTATTCTTCCTGTCGTAATCTGGTTTTGAAGGTCGATTAAACTCTGTTCCAATGAAACCGAAAACCCATGCAGCTGCTCAATAAGCTTGTACTGTTCTTCATTTAAACCCTTCCCTCCCATGTTCTGGTTGTTTAAAGAATACGCCAAGTCACCCACCTGGGTAAGGAATTTTGATGTGTTGGCCAGTACATTAGGAGACACCGGAAGCTGCCCCAGATTGGTCTGTGCCAAATTTGCCTGTCTCCATGCCTCTTGCATGGTTGCTGCTGTCTTTTCCGGGGTATTGGCGATAAGGGATTTTATCAGCAGCACCTCGACATTGTTGACATACCCCACCATATCGTAAAACGCACGGTTGTATTGGTTATCAAGCTCCTGCCTTAAATCAGCAGCATGCTTGTATTGGTAGAACCCCCACATAGCCACAGCAGCAATTGCAACAATTACTATGCTGTACATTTTTCTATCGGATAGTCTTCTTTTTAAATCCAGTAATTTTTCTCTTATACTCAAAAAGCTGCACCTCCTAAATTATTTGCCGAAATAATGCTTTCCTATTTTTTTAACGATTTGCCTGCTCCAAATCCACTTGCTGGTTGCAGTGGCAGGATTCCAATAATATAAGCACCCGTTGGTTGGATCCCAACCGTTCAGTGCATCCCTGGCTGCCTTAACAACGGTTGAATTCGGGTCTATGGGTACATTTATCTGCCCATCGGATACCGCAGTAAAGGCTCCGGGTTGATAAATCACACCTGCCACAGTTTTGGGAAACTTTGGATCCCGCGTCCGGTTAAGTATAACCGCACCTACTGCCACCTGGCCCTCATAGGGCTCTCCCCTTGCCTCTCCGTATATAGCCCTGGCGAGAAGCTGCTCATTGCTAGTCTGATTCGACTGGGCATACACCTCACCCCATTTTGCCAACGTCGTAAGTCCCATGGCTGTCAACGTATCCTCATTTGCAATACCGCTTACAGGCAGGTTATACGTCTTTTGAAAATCCCTTACGGCAAAATATGTTTTCAAGTCATATTTCCCACTAATCTCTCCGTCATAGTAGTTCCAATTTTTCAGCCTTTGCTGCATCTTCCTGACATCATCGCCTTCCATATCCGGTGCCAGCTTACCGGTAATTGGAGCGATAAAGACCGAACCTTTTAAAAACAGGGGTATGGAAACAGAAAATATAACAACAAGAATAATTATCCTTTTGACCGTTTTCAAATAATCACTCCCTCTTTATAAATACTTGATTAAAGCCAATATAACAAAAGATTAATAATTTAGCATTGTTATATACTCAAAAGTTATTTTTTGTTTTATTGAAAAAAATATTCGTTGGTTCCATTATTATAGGTGCATATATAATGTGAAGAAAAATGTGGAAGAAACATTGTGAAGCAAGTTGTAGAGCCTGTTAATACGACGTGGAAAGGGAGAGCATTGTCTGAACGAAGTGAGTTTTGCTCGACCCCACGGAGTATTTACAGGCTCTGTGCTTGCGGAACTCAAGTTTCTGGAACATTTTTCTTCACATAAGCAACATACGCAATTAAGCAACATGCACAATAGGCATATAAAATAAATGAAGAAAATACATACCACGATTTTATGTATAACTCTTCACTATCTTCCAAATAATAAATCAGGGAAAATTCTATTGTCAGAGGTTGAAAATGAGGATTTTGTTTTTGTCGATTTCAATGGGAGCAGGACATATAAAGGCTGCTGAAGCACTAAAAGAATATATAGTCCTTCGCTATCCCGGTTCGGAAAATTTAATAGTTGATACCTTAAAATACATAAACCCTGTGGTTCACAAAGTTGTTGTAGACGGATACCTTAATGTTATAAAGAAAAAACCCGAAATTTACGGATGCCTTTACAGGATGTCCGAGTACAGGGAAAACATAACCAGATTGAGCCAAAGAGTAAGTAGTTTATTGGCATCTAAAATTCACAAACTGGTGCTGGACTTTAAACCGGCAATAATTGTGTGTACCCACCCCTTTCCCCTTCAGATGGTGGCCCACTTAAAGAAACACAAAAATATGAAGGTTCCTGCCGTTGCAATTTTAACAGACTTTGTAAACCACCCCCTGTGGCTTCATGACAACATCGAAGCCTATATTGTGGGGCACGATTACATTAAACATGACATGGAGGAGTGCGGAATTGACAAAAATTGCATCTTCTCTTACGGGATCCCCGTTTCCCGTAAGTTTCTAAAGCCCACGTCCAAAGCCACGGCACGAAACAGGCTTTCTTTAGAAAATAAACTGACGGTACTCCTTATGGGTGGAAGCCTTGGAATAGGAGAAATCGAAAGCAGCTTTCGAGCCTTTGCAGGGTGTAAGCGGGACCTTCAAATAATTACAGTGGCAGGCAAAAATGCTGTGCTTGAAGAAAAAATAAAAGCCCTGTCAAAATCATATAACAAGCCCATAAGGACCTTGGGGTACACACAAAACATCCCCGAGCTTATGGACTGCTCGGATTTCATAGCTACAAAACCCGGAGGAATGACCATATCGGAAGCCCTTGTAAAAAAGCTTCCCATCCTTATTATCTCTCCAATACCGGGACAGGAGGAAAGAAACGCCCGCTTTCTTATAAACAGCGGTGCTGCGGTAGCTATAAACAAGAAGGACAGTATTGACGGAACACTATGCCAGGTTTTTGACAATCCCCTTAGATACCGCCACATGAGTCAAATGGCCGAAAACCTTTCAACGCCCGAAGCCGGCCATAATATTGTAAATCTTATGGAAAAACTTATACATGACAATCTATTCAAATATTCTTCTAATACCCTTTAGCCTCTTTTTATAGTATTCCGAGTTGATACTGCCATAGGTTACTTTTCCTGCCGATTGGCTGGCATGTATAAACTGATCCTCACCCAAATAAATTCCCACATGGGAAACATTGGCAAGATCTTCGTTAGAGCTGAAAAACAGCAAGTCCCCGGGTTTTAACCCACCGGTATTCTGCGGTCCGGTTTTAATAAAATCATACTGCATATCCGCATCCCTCGGGAGATTAACACCGTTTATTCTGCTGCAAATGTACACAAGTCCGGAACAGTCAAGCCCTTGCCATGCACTGACGCCACCCCAAAGGTACTGTGTTTCCATAAACTTTTTCACCGTTGCTAAAAAATCTTGGGCGGATGTTTTGGGTATTGGGCTCTCCACAGGAACCTTTATTGTGCCTTTGGTTTCAATCCATCCGGTAATATTTCCCGGCAGTACAACCTCAAAGTACCTATCCTTTTTATTTTTAATATAAAGCTCCGTCCCCATCACGACGTCCTTTAAAGTAACACCGCCTCCGGCACCGGAATAAACCTTCTGGGTCTTTTCGGTGACAACAGCCTTGTCGGTAAAATTTTCCTTCATGATACTTGAGCAGTCCCTGTCAATGTATTTTGACCTCAACCAGCCTGTATATCCATCCACTACTTTTACCTTTACCCACGAATCCTTTTCTTCCAATATGGTAACAGGCTGATTGAAAATAGCCTGTGTGACCCGTTCGGAGGTTATATCAGGCTCTCTGAATACATCCACCACCGTATCCAGCACAACCGCTACATTGTCGTAGCTAACCCCTTCGGAACCTCCCTTTATTTTATCACCTTCATCGGATGGAATAGTTGTATCCTCACCCTTACCGTGTGTAGAAATGGCTTCTCCGCCGGCAGTCACCTCTGGAGAAGGTATTTCAATTGTATTGTCAACAGGCTGATCACAGCTGCAAAGAACCATGTAAAGCATCGTTATATTCAATAATAAAATCAATGTCCTTTTCATCAAAAAAACCTCA
>DAOOJC010000063.1:0-7363 GCA_035384905.1 Acetivibrio sp.
CAACTATATTTTCCACATCTTCTTCGGTCAACGGCTCAAAATACAGTCTGTCGGCGGTGTCAAAATCCGTACTGACCGTTTCCGGATTGTTGTTGGCTATTATGGTTTCATAACCCTCGTCTTTAAGGCCCCATACCGAATGGACGGAACAGTAGTCAAACTCAATTCCCTGACCGATTCTTATAGGACCGGATCCGATTACCAGAACCTTCTTTTTATCAGATTTTTTTGCTTCACAGTGTTCGTCATAGGTTGAGTAATAATACGGTGTTACAGCCTCAAACTCTGCGGCACAGGTGTCAACCATTTTAAACACCGCACAAACACCAAGTTCCTTTCGTTTAGCCCTGACTTCCTCCTTGCTGCATCCCACGTACTTTGCAATGATTCCATCGGTAAAGCCTAATTTCTTTACCTTTCTCAAATAATCCGCTGTGAAATCCGAAAGGCTCATGGTTTTAAGCTTCTCTTCGGTAAGAACCAGGTTCTTGATTTTGTTTAGGAAAAACAAGTCAATCTTGGTGATATCGTTAATATCCTCTAAAGAAATGCCCCTTCTTATAGCCTCGGCTATAACAAGAAGCCTTTCATCATTTATATCCTTTATCTTATTTCTTATCTCCTCATCGCTGAATTTCTTGTAGACATCCTGCTCCAATGTGAAAATACCCAGTTCCAAAGACCTGATGGCCTTCATGATCCCACCTTCAAAGGAACTGCTTATTGCCATTACCTCTCCGGTAGCCTTCATCTGGGTTCCCAAGGTCCTGCTGGCCTTTACAAATTTGTCAAAAGGCCATTTTGGTATTTTTATAACAACATAGTCGATGGTTGGCTCAAAACAAGCATAGGTCTTACCTGTAACTGCGTTCTTTATTTCATCCAGGCTGTAACCTACAGCAATTTTGGATGCCACCTTCGCAATCGGATAGCCCGTCGCTTTCGAGGCCAAGGCCGATGAACGGCTAACCCTTGGGTTAACTTCGATTACTGCATATTCAAAGCTATTGGGATTTAAGGCAAACTGGACATTACATCCGCCTTCTATTCCCAAAGCGGTTATTATCTTGAGCGATGCTGAACGAAGCATTTGGTATTCCTTGTCGGAAAGGGTCTGGCATGGTGCGACAACTATACTGTCTCCGGTATGGACACCTACAGGATCGATATTTTCCATGCTGCATATGGTAATAACATTTCCTCTGCCGTCCCGCATAACCTCATATTCTATTTCCTTCCATCCGGATATACACTTTTCTATCAATACCTGATGTACCCTGCTCAGTCTCAACCCATTGCTTCCAATTTCCAAAAGCTCTTCTTCGTTATTTACTATACCGCCACCGGTTCCTCCCAAAGTATAAGCAGGCCGTACAATTACCGGATAGCCTATTTCTTTTGCAAACTCCAGAGCATCCTCAATCGTATTTACCACCTTGCTGGCAATACAGGGCTCCCCTATTCTCTCCATTGTATCCTTAAAAGCCTGCCTGTCTTCTGCCATTTTTATTGCTTCGGTTGCCGTACCCAAAAGCTTTACATTGTTCTCCTGCAAGAACCCCGACTCGGCAAGCTCCATGGCAAGGTTCAAACCGGTCTGTCCACCCAATGTGGGAAGTATGCTGTCCGGTTTCTCTTTTCTTATTATGTTTTTAACCACCTCTACGGTAAGCGGCTCAATATAAACCCTGTCCGCAATATTAGTGTCTGTCATAATTGTAGCCGGATTGCTGTTAACCAATACAACTTCTATATTTTCTTCCTTTAAAGCCCTGCAGGCCTGAGTTCCGGCATAGTCAAACTCTGCTGCCTGGCCTATTACAATAGGACCCGAGCCGATAACCAAAACCTTCTTAACGTCTTCTCTTTTAGGCATTTAACATCCCCCCAATACTATTCCTTCTAAAATGTCCACTGTTTTATATAAATTCCTGTAGTACTCTCCTAACTAAATCTTTCTTTGTACTTCCATCATTTCCATAAACTCATCAAAAAGGTACTCCGTATCCGTCGGTCCCGGTGATGCCTCCGGATGGAACTGAACCGTGAACACCGGCATGTCTTTGTATCGAACCCCTTCAACGGTGCCGTCATTCATATTCCTGTGAGTCACTTTTATCCTTTTTTCGTCCAATGACGATTCTACTATAGTATAACCATGATTTTGAGAAGTAATATATGTCAGGTTTTTTTCAATATCCTTCACCGGATGATTGCACCCTCTGTGACCGTATTTCAGCTTTTGCGTATCGGCATTGTTCGCCAGGGCAATAAGCTGATGGCCCAGGCAAATTCCAAACATAGGCCTTTTGCCCATAAGCTCCTTTATATTTTTAATTGTATCCGTACAATCCTTCGGGTCGCCAGGTCCGTTAGAAAGCATTATTCCATCGGGATTAACGGACAGTATATCCTCCGCCTTCGAATTTGCGGGAAAAACATGGACGTCACAGCCTCTTCTTTGAAGAGAACGGATAATATTTTGCTTCATTCCCAAATCTATCAAGGATACTCTTCTTCCGTTACCGCTATAATGCAAAACCTTTTCTGTTGTAACCCTATCCACAGGGTTCTTTATTACATAAGACTTAACCTCTTCCATCTTTCTTTCAAGGTTAAATTCGGGATCCGAACTGATTATGCCCTTCATCGTACCCTTTTCCCTTAAAATCCTTGTAAGAGCTCTTGTATCAATTCCCTGTATCCCTATAATGTTATACCTTTTCAAATAATCATCCAATGTCTCTTTATTTCTCCAATTACTTGGAGTATTGCATAGTTCCCTGACAATAAAACCTTTTACCTGGGGTTTTATTGATTCAATATCATCGTCGTTCGCCCCATAGTTTCCTATCAGCGGATAAGTCATAGCCACAATCTGTCCGCAATAGGAAGGGTCCGTCAGAACCTCCTGATATCCCGTCATTCCGGTATTAAAGACTATTTCTCCGATTACTTCACCCAAAACTCCAAAACCTTCTCCATAAAAAACCGTACCATCTTCAAGGGCCAAAACCGCTCTCATAATCTATCCCACCTTAATTTTTAAAATTATGTTTTAGAACCGTTAACTGCATTGTTTATGTCATCTCTCATCCTAATTGCCTCAGCCCGGGATGCTTCATAAAATCTCTCCTCGCTGTAAGTATCCTTCCACTGTTCAGATTTATAGGCACACATTATACTTCTTGATGCATTTACTATTGCTCCCAAACCGTCGTAATTAAAGGAGTGTGCCACATCTCTGGCTGTTCCGCCCTGGGCACCATATCCTGGAACCAGTATATAAGAACTCTTTAAAATCTTTCTCAGTATTTTCGCCTGATTGGGATATGTTGCTCCTACTACTGCCCCAACACTGCTGTATCCATACTTACCTTTAACATATTGTCCCCATTCCTCAACATACCGGGCAACAATTTCATACATACTCTTGCTTTCCATGGTTAAAACATCCTGAAATTGTCCTGATGACTTGTTGGAAGTCTTTACTATTACAAATATCCCTTTGCCGTAATTTATACAATCGGATATAAAAGGCTTTATTCCGTCTATGCCCAAAAACGGATTGACCGTCAGTGCATCCACATCAAAAATAGGCTCGCTGATTCCTTCGTCTATGAGTGTTCTTCCGAGATAAGCTCCGGAATAAGCTTCTGCTGTTGAACCGATGTCGTTTCTCTTTCCGTCTGCGATAACCAAAAGCCCTTTTTGCTTAGCATATTTGCAGGTTTCAGCAAATACCCTCATTCCCTCCAACCCGTACATTTCGTAGTATGCCAATTGTGGCTTTATAGCAGGCACAATATCGTACACTGCATCAATAATATACTTATTGAAGGTTAAAATGGCTTCGGATACCGCTTTTAAATTCTTACCGTATTTTTCAAACATCTCTTCTTTTATAAAAGAAGGCACATACTCTATTTTAGGATCCAATCCCACTACTGAAGGGTTATTTTTTTCCTTAATTTTATCAATCAGTGTATCAACAAACATAATCCAATCTCCTTATTTTACATAATATTGTATTTATATATAAACTGCAAAGTAATTTGCTTCCATCAGGTATCGAACTTAACTTCATTGAAATCCTTCCAACCCTACTTCAGCAATCTATCTTTTACAGTGTGTTTTTTAAACTGAACTTCAAAGAAGTACCTTTTCTCTGACAACAACATTGCCGTTTACTATCGTATAATAAACCGTCCCCTTAAGCTTGAATCCGTCAAAGGGCGAATTTCTTGCCTTTGATTTAAACTTACCTACATCCACAACAAACTCTTCTTCAATGTCTACTATTGTTATGTCCGCACTCCTGCCTATTTCCAGAGAACCTTTGTTGAGTCCCAGTATTTTTGACGGGTTCACGCACATCTTTTCCACCAGTTGATTCATTGTAAGGTGTCCCGGTTTTACAAGATATGTTACTGCCAGAGGCAAGGCTGTCTCAAATCCTGCGATACCGTTTGCCGCCAGATTGAACTCTACATTTTTCTCGTCCACATGATGGGGTGCGTGGTCAGTGGCAATTATCAATGGTCCCATCTTTCAGACCTTCAATTACCGCCTCAACATCCTTTTGGGTTCTAAGCGGAGGATTAACCTTGGCATGGGTATTGAAACCCGAACACGCTTCATCCGTAAGCACAAAGTAGTGGGGACATGTCTCACATGTCACCTTGACCCCTCTCTTTTTGGCATGCCTTATCAAGTCAACAGCCAATTCTGTACTGACATGGGCTATATGAATCGGAACCTTCGTATATTCCGCTAATATAAGCTCTCTTGCCACCATTATCTCTTCTGCCGCAGAGGGTATACCCTTAAGCCCCATTATTGTAGACCAGTATCCCTCGTTCATCACACCCTCATCTGCAATGTCCAAATCCTCACAGTGTGAAATCACGGCAATATCAAACATTGATGAGTACTCAAGAGCCCTTTTCATGAGCGAAGAACTCTTTAGCGGTTTTCCGTCGTCCGATATGGCAACAGCACCTGCAAACTTCAATTCACCGATTTCCGAAAGTTCTTCACCTTTTTGACCCTTTGAAATGGCACCAATGGGGTAAACATTGACCACTCCGTCCTGTTTTGCTTTATTTATAATGTATTTTATAACCGACTCATTGTCTGCAACAGGGTTTGTGTTCGGCATACAAGCTACGGATGTGAATCCTCCCGCTGCAGCACTTTTTGTTCCGCTTTCAATGTCTTCCTTGTATTCAAAACCCGGATCCCTCAAGTGACAATGGGCATCCACCAGACCGGGCAGCACCAATTTGCCTCCAGCATCAATCACATCACAATTTAAAGCCTCCAGGTCCTCGTCAATATTGCCAATCTCCGTTATTATCCCATCCTCGATCAATATATCCGTTATACTGTCCGTATTGGTTTTAGGATCTATAACATGTCCACCTTTAATTACTACCCTCAACATTATCCCTCCTCGTCAAAAGATAAAGAAGAGCCATTCTTACTGCTACTCCGTTTGTAACCTGTTCATTTATCAGAGACTTATCACCGTCGATTACCGCCGACGATAGCTCAACACCTCTGTTAACCGGCCCGGGATGCAACACCAATGCATCTTCTTTTGCAAGCTTTAACCGCTTGTCATCCAGTCCAAAAAACCTGTAATACTCTCTTAAGCTCGGAAACAAGCCTTTCTTTTGTCTTTCCTTCTGAATCCTTAGTCCCATAACCACATCGGCATCAATAAGTGCCTCCTGAACCGTGTTAAAGACCTTCACACCAACTTTATCCAGTTCCCGGGGTATTAAGGTAGTGGGTCCGGCAACGCACACCTCGGCACCCAATTTTGTCATCCCCCAGATATTGCTCCGAACCACTCTGCTGTGATAAATATCACCTATTATCGCAACCTTTAAGCCCTTTAAGCTTCCCTTCTTTTCGACAACGGTAAACATGTCAAGAAGTGCCTGGGTCGGGTGCTCATTCATCCCATCACCGGCATTAATCACTGAAGCCTTTACATTTTTAGCTAGCAAATGCGGAGTTCCGGCCATTGAATGCCTTATTACAATTACATCTGCCCCCATCATATCAATTGTTTTTCCGGTATCGATAAGTGTCTCACCTTTTGCCACACTGCTTGCGGCAACCGAGATATTCGCAGCACTGGCACTCATGTATTTGGCAGCCAGTTCAAAGGACAGTCTCGTCCTGGTGCTGTTCTCGTAAAACAGAGTGATAACCGATTTACCCTGAAGATGAGGAGTCTTCTTATTCTTTGATTCAAGAATAAGCTTCATTGTTTTTGCAGTGCGTAAAATGTACTCGATTTCTTCTTCTGTCAAGTCTTTAAGTCCCAGGAGATCTTTTGATTTTAGTGTCATCGCTACACCCCATTCTTAATAAAACTTATTATAAAAAGCCCTTATACCAAAGACCCTATTACAGTGCACATAAAAATAGTAAGGAGAAAATCTCCTTACTATCTGAAAAAACACTTATGCTATTAAAAACACTTATATCTTTAACGAAAACAACCTCAGGTTTAAAAATGGAAATAATACTACAAGTCTTAATTCTTTCCTTTAGTTTTTCAAAATAGACATGTACCATACTTCTCATTTTAAACCCTCTCCAAAAATTGTTTATCTATTAATCATACAAAGCTAATGGCTTATTTCTTTTTCCAAGTCGCTGATTGTAACCGCGTTCTCTCCGTCAATCTCATTAAGCTTGACATTCACTACCTCAAACTTTGATGTCGGAACGTTTTTACCGACGTAATCCGGACGTATGGGCAACTCTCTGTGTCCCCTGTCGACCAATACTGCCAATTGAATCAACTTTGGCCTTCCTATGTCCATCAATGCATCAATAGCCGCCCGTGCAGTTCTTCCCGTATAAATAACGTCATCAACAAGCACTACTTTCTTACCGTTTATAGGAAAGTTTATTTCTGTAGCGTTTATTATCGGGTGCTCCGAAAGCATGCTTAAATCGTCTCTATAAAAGGTTATATCAAGAATGCCAACAGGAACCTCTTTTCCTTCAACTCCCTTAATCTTCTCGGAAATCATTTTTGCAAGGGGCACGCCCCGCCTTTGAATTCCAATCAGTACAAGGTCCTCCACACCCTTATTTTTCTCAATAATTTCATGGGATATTCTTGTTGCAGCCCTAAATATTCCACTCTCATCCATTATTACTGCTTTATCAACCATTTTATTTACTCTCCGTTTTGTTTTTGGTTATTTCACTTTTTGAAATCCCACTAAAAAAGCTCCTTACCACAAGGTAAGAAGCCAATAAATGTATAGTTTATTTGCCAGTCAAAATACATATTAATACATCTTACCTTTTGAGTCTCTCAGGACTTAATTAA
>DAOOJC010000064.1:0-7290 GCA_035384905.1 Acetivibrio sp.
ATATGGTGTCATCTATACATTAAGGGAAGCTCTTAAGGCATTGGGTATAGATATTGCTTCTACTACAGCAAGTCTGCAGGGGTTTGGAAATGTTGCCGAATATGCTGCCCGGTTATACACTAAAATGGGAGGCAAAATTATTGCAATTTCCTGTTGGGATAATCAAGACCAAAAGGCTTATACATTCCGCAGTCTCAAAGGTCTTGACATTGAGAAGATGGTTTCCATTAAGGATACTTTCGGTACAATCGACAAGAAAAAAGCACAGGAGATGGGTATTGAATTATTAGACGGCGGAGAATGGATCTCACAGGACGTAGATATTCTTTTGCCTTGTGCATTGGAAAATCAAATTACGCCGGATACCCTTGCTAAAATAAGCAATCAGGTGAAAGTAATCTGCGAAGGTGCCAACGGACCTACTACCCCGGACAGTGATGAGATCATAAAGGCTAAAAACATTTATCTTATTCCCGACTTCCTTTGCAATGCCGGAGGAGTTACCTGCAGTTACTTTGAACAGGTTCAATGCAATATGAACTATTTCTGGCCGAAAGAAGAAGTATTGGAGAAACTCGATCAAAAAATGACCAGTGCTTTCCATGCCGTACATAAGTTATCCCAAGAGAAGAAGCTGTATATGCGTGATGCTGCATACGTAATAGCTATAAACCGTGTTGCTGAGGCTGTTAAGCTGCGGGGTTGGGTATAATAATCCTGGTTTCGTTTTTATAAATAACATTAAGTTGTATGGTTTCGCGAAAATATAATTGAATGTAAAAATATTTTTCGCGAAATCATATAACTAATGAGTTTTTTTAAATTACCCTCAATCTAAGAAGGGCAGGTAAACCAGCATGACACAGTTTAAAAAGGTATCGAAGGATGATCTTGTAGAGAGGGCAAAGGAACTGGAATGTCTTTATCTAGTCGATGAGGCATTAACAGAGCTTTCTTTATCGGACAGCCTTGAAAAAATTACATCCATTATTCCCTTAGGCTTTCGAATTCCCCATAATTGCACCGTTGTTATTGAACTTGACGGACAGGTTTACAACCAGAAAGCCTCGGTAAATAATACGGATGAATTGTGTTCTGATATTACCGTTAACGGAAAATCCCGTGGATACATTAAGGTCCTGTATCCAAAACAAACTTTCCCTGAGAATGATGTTGTCTTTCTCGAACAAGAATCCCGGCTTTTGAATACCATAGCAAAAAGGATTTCTGAAACCATCGATAAAAGGGATTCGGTTAAAAAGTTCAACTACAGAAACCGTTGGGAAGCTATTTTGGATCTGCTTCAAAAAACTGATCATGAAATCCTGCTTTATGTTTGCGAAAAGATGCTTTCTTTATTGTCCAGAATCAACCCTCCTTTAGTCCAGAATGTCTTTACGGAAATGAATTGGTCAAAGTACGATACCCATGGTGAAATTAATTTTCCGTTGGAAACCCTCCCTGAAGTCAATATAATCCACTTAAGCAGAATTCTATTTGAGAATTCCACAAAAATCCTGGAGGACTCACAGATTTATGACTATATCAATTTATGGGTTTATCAGGGAAAGACCTACGAACTGATTAAAATAGTCGATAAAAGGGATTCCGATATAAAGAAAATTTCCCAAGCGTTATCCGCATATGTGAAAGCAGTTAAAAATAACAAAATGTCCAGTGAAACAACAAGAAGATGGCTAAGGGTGGAATTAACACGACGCTTTTTAACCGATAATCCGAAAACCATATCCAAAATCCATAACTATATTAATGTAGAGGCTTTTATAAAGCTTTTAGATACCTTTATATGTTCACCGAGAAGTATTGGCCGGATTGGCGGAAAGGGCTCCGGATTTTTCTTGGCAAACCAGATAATTGAGACTTACAAAAAGGAATTTCCTGAGCTTGAGAATATTATTGCTCCAAAAACCTGGTATATTTCTTCCGATGAATTTAAGTACTTCCTTGAAGACAATGGATTTGAAGAATTAAATGAACATAAATATTCAGATATTACCGATGTCCGTACCAGTTACCCGAGAATAATCCAAATGTTGAAAAATGCCCGATTATCTCCTTATATACTGAACGAACTTAACCAGGTTCTGGATGCCTGTGAAGATTGTCCGTTAATTATTCGCTCTTCGAGCCTGTTGGAGGATCAAATCGATTCCTCATTTTCAGGCAAATACAAGAGCCTTTTTATAACAAACACCGGTACTAGAGCGGAACGCATGAAGCAATTGGTAGATGGTATTTTAGAAGTCTATGCCTCAATCTTCAGTGCAGATTCAATTCAATACCGGAAAGAACGCAATTTATTGGACTGCAACGATCAAATGGGAATTTTGATTCAAGAGGTAGTAGGCTGCAAGGTTGGACGATACTACTTTCCACTGTTTGCGGGAGTGGCATTCAGTAACAATGAACTGCGGTGGTCACCCCGTATTAAACGGGAAGATGGATTAATGCGTATGGTCATGGGATTGGGTACAAGAGCCGTTGACCGTGTTGTAGAAGATTATCCGATCTTACTGTCTCCCGGTCAGGCAAATCTTCGCGTTAACCAATCACCCTATGAGCTTTTGAAATATTCGCCCCAATATATTGATGTAATTGATTTGGAAAACAACCGGTTTCTTACTCTGCCGATTTCCGACTTGATTAAGGAATGCGGAGATCAGATTCCCAATATCAACCTTTTGGCATCGGTACTTAAAAATGATATTGTCATGGACGCAAACCCCTTGACCACGGATTTTAAAACAGACAAAATCATTATAACCTTTGATGGATTTATTAAAAAAACTCCTTTGGTAAAACAGGTCAAATCCATTCTCTCTTTACTGCAGACCGAATTGGGCTATCCCGTTGATATTGAGTTTGCCAGTGACGGAAAGTATTTTTATCTGCTTCAATGCCGTCCGCAAAGCAGAAACCATGACAACGCTCCGGTTGCTATTCCGGCAAACATTCCGGCTCAATGCACTGTTTTTACTGCCAGCAAATATGTTTCAAACGGAAAAGTCACCGGCATTAAGACCGTTGTTTATGTTGACCCGAATGAATACTCCAGATTGGAATCCCACGAGGATTTGCTCGATATCCGTAAAATAATCAGCGAACTGAACCGGTTATTGCCACGCCGAAGTTTTATCCTGATAGGACCCGGCCGCTGGGGCAGCCGTGGAGATATTAAACTCGGAGTTCCAGTCGCTTATTCCGACATTAATAATACGGCTATGTTGATTGAAGTGGCACAAAAGCAATCCAAATATGAACCGGAGTTGTCTTTCGGAACCCACTTCTTTCAGGATCTTGTTGAAGAGAATATTAAATACCTTCCTCTCTATCCGGAGGATAACGATATCATATTCAATCAAGCATTTTTCAGAGGCTCAAAAAATACTTTACCCGATATTCTACCGATGTACTCCCATCTTTGTGATGTAGTCAAAGTAATAAATATTGAGGAAACTTTTTTTGATAAAGAACTGATTGTATTAATGAACGGAGACCTTCAGAAAGCTATAGCTTATCTTGAACAACCCTCTCGTGTAAATTCCGAATCAAACTCCGATTTTACTTCTGCACCCGTAACCAATGATTATGATGAAGAGGGATGGAAGTGGCGGCATTACATGGCTGAACAAATTGCCCATCAGGTTGACATGGATGCATTTTCCGTAAAAGGAATATATCTTTTCGGCAGCACCAATAACTGCACAGCCAGGTTAAACAGTGATATTGACCTTTTGATTCACTTTGACGGAAACGAAGAACAAAAAAAAAGCCTGAACACATGGCTCCAGGGTTGGAGTATGGCACTGGCGGAAATTAATTACCTTAAGACCGGTTATAAATCCAGCGGTTTATTGGATATCCATTATATCACCGACGATGATATTAAAAACAGAACCTCCTATGCCATCAAGATTGATTCCGTCTTGGATCCTGCCTGTCCTCTGAGGATACGGGCAAAATAATATAAAAGTGTTTCCGGTTTAAAGGAACACCCAAAAGAACGATACATTTTTACGGAAAGCTAAAAGAGATGCCCCCTCTCTATAAAAGAAGCATCTCTTTTTATATTATGCCTTAAACAAGGCTTATTTGAAAATTGCATTGTCCAGTCTGTCAAACAGTTTTTGAGCATTACCCGATCCGGTACAGTTTTCCAAGACAATTTTAGCAGGATTACCGTTGCCTGTGAACCCATGCTTTGCATTACCTTTTGCTACGCAGTTTATAAGTACATGAGGCACTGAAGCAGTGTCATCCCCCAGTTTATAGCCGTTACCGTCTCCGCCGGTCTTTTTTCCGTTAGTATCGTATCCATTTCCAATAGCCTCACAGTTTTCAAGGGTAACAACACCAATAGGTCCGGTATCGGATTTTGTATACATATCCCAGCCGTCATCACAATTGTAAAGTGCTTTACAGTTTCTAAATACGTTTCCTCTTCCGCAGGTAAGCTTCGGTGCAAAACCGTCAGCATCCTCTCTGCCCGAATCAAAATTCAGAGTCGAAATACAATCTACTATAAGGTTGTTGCTCGGCCACTGGTCAATCGATTTATAGGAAGTATTGTACCTTGACAACTGTAATCCCGAGTCGTGATTTTCTGTAAACGTACAAGCTTCGATTATATTGTTGCTTCCTGCTAGAAGCATTCCGTTATCTCCTGCTCCTTTTATGGTTATACCCTTGATATGCCAGTAGTTGGCTGCAAGTACCGCTCCTCTGTTGGATGAATTCTCACTCATGGCTGAAAAATCTATAACCGGTTTATCGCTTCCATAAGCAACAATCCTCTTCATTGCACTCGATGTACCGTCATTTCCCTCGGCTATCACTATTGTTTTTGAGTAATTATAGTTTCCGCCCTTCAAATAAATAGTCTGCCCCGGTTTTATTGCATTGATAGCTTGCTGCAAATCCATTGATCCGTTAGGTTCAAGAATAATATCACCCTCGGTGGGAGTACTTGTCGGCGGCGGTGTCGTAGGCCGTGATGTATAGGGTGTTGGTGTCGGTGTAGACGCAGATGTTGGTGTCGGTGTCGGTTGATTACCGTTGTTAACAGGCAAACTGTCGATTTTTCTTAATATAAATCTTTTCAGTATTGTGATATCAGTTGAGTTTACTTCATTGTCAAGATTCACGTCTGCGGCTTTTAATTGATCTGATGTGAAATCCAAACGCCTTAGTATATATCTTTTCAATATTGTTAAATCCGTTGAATCCACGAGCCCGTCTCCATTGATATCACCATATACTATTTCCGGATGATAAGTGGTTGGAGTTGGTGTAATTTGCGGCGGTGTTGTTTTAGGTGACGATGTTTGCGGCGGTATTGACGGTGTAGGAATACTGTTTCCCTGAACACCGGCATATTGTAAAACAGTTTCTTTAACCTGGCTTGCAGGTTGTAACACCCGCGAATAATCGTAAGGCGGATTGAAGCTGCATGTTGAGGTAGTGGGCTGATTTCCCTTACAATCAACAAATATGTTGTCCCTAACATCCCAATAGCCGATATTACTGCTGTAATAAGAGCCAATGGGGCCCTCTGCAAATCCCGTTTTGCTATCCACCGAACCGCATCCTGCATTTTCAAAAACATTTCCTTCAATTCTTAATTTTGCACCTACCCTTGAGTTGATCCCACTGCCGGAAACATTCACATAGTAGTTGTTGAACATATGCCCTGTACCGCTTCTATAACTCGGTGTACGGGATTTAACGTTTGAATATACATTGTGGTGGAAAGTAATTTTTCTGTCATAGTCATCACTGTCCGATGAGCCGATAAGACTAGTCTTGTATGAATCATGGAAATAATTCCATGAAACTGTAATGTATTCACTGGACTTTTTAATATCCAAAAGTCCGTCATACCAGTCAACGTCTCCTCCTTCGGTATCTCCGTCATTGGGATTTACTATTCCGTCACCGTTACAGTCACCAATCATATTATACAATTCACAATGGTCCACCCAAATGTTTTGTGAATTTTCAACGCCGATGGCATCCATAGGAGCTCTGGTGTGGTGTATTTTTAAATTCTGAACAATGATATTTTTGGATTTAACAATATTGATTCCACAGCCTTCCAACTCCCCTTTATCCCCTACTCCCAAAAATGTAATATTGCTCACCTCTTTACAAGCAATAACTTCTGAACCGGTTAGCTTTCTGTCAAACTTGATTATCAACGGTGAAGTGTCCTTGTTCTTTTTTCTCGCACTTAATATATCATTGACCTGTGATACGCTCGTTGCCGTTATTTCTGTCCCTCCAGTACCTCCCGTGGTTCCGCCGTTTAGTGTTGCAAATCCAATCAGTTCAAAGCTTAGCACTGCTTGAACATTTAATGTGGTTGCAGTTGCTGCAATCACAGATATAAGGATTGTACACACGACTAGCAACGACATCTTTGCTGAAAACTTCTTTAACATACATTACCCTCCCTTAAAAATTTGAATTTGATCTTTTTACTTATTTAATTTATACGAGGAATAAAAAACATATGGGTCATAAATTGACAAACGAAAATGATATCGAAAATAGCGTCTTATTCTTTATAGAAGAAATTCTTATTTGGTGGAATTGGTCCATTATTGAATTATTGTGAATGCCTGTTCCTCTCTACAGCTTAATTATAAAAAAACCGCCGTATTTCGGTCAATGAACACTTTCTATTTGCGAATATACATTTTTTAATATGCTCCTATCATTTCGGATTTTTCCGGGCTCTTTACTTTCGGAATTGAACTTTCAAGAACACTTTTTACATTTTACGTTTCAATAATTTTCCTTGCAAAATATAACAGCTTGTATCCCTATGGATTTTTCTGCTATAATGGTATTATAATTGGTATATTTAGCTCAGTATTCAGACTCTAATATACCGATTTTGATATACTGGTTTTAATACGCTGTTTTTAATATGCAGTTTTTAAATATGCAGTTTTTAAATATGCAGTTTTTTAGTATATTGTTTTATTCTTGATTTTATATACATTCTATTATAAATATATTTATATTCTTTTATATGTTTGAGGGGTAGGGTAATATTGAAAAAGAAATATATTTTTTTACTGATTTCTATTGAAATAATCTTGATTGCTTTGTTGATTTATTTCTTCGTTCCGAAGTCCGGTCTCAATACTCATGTTGAAGCGGTCAACATGAACCTTACTAATTATAAATATGACTATTATGTCCAACGAAATTTAATTAAAATTGCAGGTGATGTAGGCACTGCATCCTATGTTTTCAAAGGTA
>DAOOJC010000065.1:0-7253 GCA_035384905.1 Acetivibrio sp.
TCATAGAATAAGGCTTGTTATGCATGGGTTCCTTTTCGGTATGGATTTCACCAAAGTTTCCGACATTGCTTCCGCCGTATTTATCCCAGTCGCTGTTGAATATCTCATCATATACGGTGTCAAAGGGTATACCTATGCGGTATTCGTCATGAGGAACCGGCGTGAAGTTGCACACAAATATGAGGGAATCGTGCCAGTCCTTGCCCTTTCTTATAAAGGATATTACACTGTGTTCCGTATCATTGCAGTCGATCCATTCAAAGCCTTCGTAGTTGAAATCCACTTCATACAAAGCTTTTTCCCTCTTATAAAGGGCGTTCAGGTCCCTTACGTAGTCCTGCATTTTCTTATGCATTTCGTAATCCAGCAAGAACCAGTCAAGGCTCTGCTTGTAGTTCCACTCAATAAACTGTCCAAACTCGCCGCCCATAAATAAAAGCTTCTTTCCCGGGTGTCCATACAGATAACCGTAGCTTGCCCTGAGTCCTGCAAACTTCTGCCAATAGTCCCCCGGCATTTTACTGATCATGGAGCATTTACCGTGAACAACCTCGTCATGGGACAGCACCAGAATAAAGTTTTCCGAAAAAGCATACATCATGGAAAAGGTTATAAGGTTTTGATGAAACTTTCTGTATACCGAATCCATGCTCATATAACGCAGGAAGTCGTTCATCCAGCCCATGTTCCATTTATGTGAAAATCCCAGGCCTCCGGCGTAGGGAGGTTTGGTTACAAGGGCCCAGGAAGTGGACTCCTCGGCTATCATCATTACTCCGGGATGATATTTGTAAACCGTCGAGTTGAGCTGCCGCATAAAATCTATTGCATCAACGTTTTCCTTCCCGCCCCACCGGTTGGGAATCCATTCCCCGTCCTTCTTTCCGTAGTCCAGATAAAGCATGGAGGCCACGGCATCAACCCGAAGACCGTCAATATGGTATTTATCCAGCCAGAACAGGGCATTGCCTATCAAGAAGTTTTTTACTTCGTTTCTTCCATAGTTGAATATGTGAGTGCCCCAATCGGGATGCTCTCCCTGCTTGGGATCATAATGCTCATACAGGGCTGTCCCGTCAAATCTGGCCAAACCGTGGCCGTCCTTCGGGAAATGTGCGGGAACCCAATCTATCAATACTCCTATGCCGTTCTGATGGCATTTGTCAACAAGGTACATAAAGTCCTTTGGTTCTCCGTATCTGCTGGTTGCGGCATAATAGCCGGTTATCTGATATCCCCACGAACCGTCAAAGGGATGCTCCGAAATCGGCAGCAGCTCAATATGTGTATATCCCATATCCTTAACATACTCCACCAGCATGTCCGCCAGCTCCCTGTATGTATGAAAACCGTTTTCATCCTCGTTTGAAACCCTCTTCCACGAACCGAGATGAACTTCATAAATGGATACGGGCTTCTCAAAGTTATTGCTGTTGTCTCTTTCATACATCCAGTCCCTGTCGCCCCACTCATACCCGTCAATATCGTACACAATAGAAGCGGTATTGGGCCGGAGCTCGGAATAGAAAGCGTAGGGGTCTGCTTTTACATATATTTCGTCATGGGGGGTTTTTATCTCATATTTATATATTTCACCCTGGTTTATACCCGGGATAAACAGCTCCCATACCCCGGAGGGGCCTCTGGTTCTCATGGGATGCCTGCGTCCGTCCCACTGGTTAAAATGGCCTACAACGCTTACGCGTTTTGCACAGGGTGCCCAAACAGCAAAGAATGTGCCTTCAATCCCGTCAATGGTCATTTTGTGAGCACCTAGTTTTTCATATATCTTGTGGTTATTGCCCTCGCCAAACAGATGAAGATCGAATTCCGACAGTACAGGCATAAAGCTGTAAGGATCGTGAATGCTGAAGCTGTTGCCCATATCATCGGTAATTTCCAGAACATACTTGAAAAAGTCGTTCCTGTCATCCATTACAACTTCAAAAAACCCGTTCTCATGAATCCTGTCCATTTTATACCTCTTGCCGCCGGATAACGGCACAACATCGATGGATTGAGCATTGGGTAAATATGCCCTTACAACCATTGCATCTTGAGACTCCAGGCGGTGCATGCCCAGTACACTGAACGGATCCGGATGTTCTGCATTGATAACCCTTAAAACCTCGTCAATTTTAGCTGTAGTGTTCATCATTCTCATACCTCTTCTTTTTATATTTATTTTAGTATAAGCATAAAACCGATTCTTAATTAAAAAAAGTACAAAACACAGCACAAAACCTTAATTTGAATTTTTTACCATATGCAATTGGAATATGAATCTTTAAAACAAGGCATTTGAAACAGATTAATTATGGTTTGGAAAAAATCACAAATTTCACAGTACTATAATACCATAAAAGGTGTAAATATTACAGCCTTTTTTTAAACAAATTTTTAGTTTTGTAAAAATAGCCGCATATTCCAAGTTGAGCATTATTGTACCGGGTTGTCTCACACAAGTGTATTATATGCAAAATGCCATTGAGATATACTTGCTAATAATGGTACACTTAATATTGTCGGAGGGTGCAATGTTTCTTCTGCACTTTCTTTACTTTAATAATTTAGCCATATTGAATGCATATTCATAGTGCAATATACTGTCTGCGGTGCCTGAGAAATTTATTAAAAAAAGGGGCGGGAAAAGTTGTTCTTGATTAAAAACGGCCTGGTTTTGGAAAGCGGGAAGGGCTTTAACAAAAAGGATGTACTGATTCAAAACGGGAAAATAGAGAGAATTGATGTAAATATAGCAAAGCCGGAGGAAGAAGCTTTTAAGGTTTTGGATGCACAGGGCTGTTGGGTCGTACCGGGGCTTGTGGATATTCACACCCACGGTGCAAAAGGCATTGATTTTATGGATGCAGGCCGAAGTGAGCTTGAGGAATTATCGTTATTTTATGCCTCAAAGGGGGTTACCTCATTTTTAGCAGCCACAATGACCGATTCCGCTGAAAGGATTAAAGATGCCTTAAAAAACATCAATCATGCCATTAATGAAGGACTGCCGGGGGCAAGAATAGCCGGTATCAATATGGAGGGACCGTTTATAAACCCCGGTTACAGAGGGGCTCATCCCCAGGAACATATTATTAAGCCGGATTTAAGGCTGATTGAGGAATTTATCGAAATCTCCGGAAATAACATCCGGCTTATGACCATTGCACCGGAACTGGAAGGTGTGAAGGAAATAACCCGGGAGCTTTTAAAAGAGGGCATTACCGTCGCTGCCGGCCATTCCGGTGCCGACTTCATTTGTGCACAGTCAGCCTTTAATAACGGCTTTGGGCATGTTACCCATCTTTTTAATGCCATGACCGGTATTCATCACAGAAACCCAGGCCTTGCCGGAGCTGCTCTGGATAATGAAAATGTGACTGTGGAAATCATCCCCGACGCCATTCATGTGCATCCATCGGTGGTCAGATCGGCAATAAAATGTAAAACTTGTGACAGGACTGTCCTGATAACGGATTCAATTGCTGCGGCAGGACTTGAACCTGATGATTTAAAGCTTGAGTTCGCAGGCAAACGCATAACAATAAAGGACGGAGCGGCGGCCTTTGACAACGGAGTGCTGGCAGGCAGTACCATCACGATGATTGACGGTGTGAAAAACATGGTTCAAAGGATGGGCATCGATCTTTTAGATGCAATAAAAATGGCCTCGGAGAATCCGGCGAAGGTAATAGGTATTTATGACAGGACGGGCAGCATTTCCGAGGGTAAAGACGCAGATGTGGCAATACTTGATAAAGACCTGAACGTTCGGACAACAATAACCGGGGGAATAATTACTTATGGGAGGCCGGAGGAAACAGGACGCCTATGACCCCCTATAGAATTGGAAAACGGCATGGACCTAAAGTCCCATGCCGTTGGAATACAGAATAACACGGTTTTTACCGGCGGCCTTGGCCTTGTACAGTGCGACATCCGCCGTTTTAATAAGTTTTTCTTTATCATCTGCAAAAACCGGGTATGTGGTTACACCAAGGCTGCAGGTGATATTGGGAAGCTGGATATCATTTATTTTCGGCATGGTTTCCATTGCGATGGTCTCCCGTATACGTTCGGCTATGGAAACTGCCTTATCCGTATTGGTTGCGGGAAGAACCGCTATAAATTCCTCTCCTCCGTAACGGGTAACCATATCGGTACGTCTCACACACCTTAAGATAACCTGTGAGAACACCACCAGCACGGCATCACCGGCAGGGTGACCATAGGTATCATTGACCTTCTTGAAATCATCGATATCAAGCATAATGAGGCTCAAGGGCTGCTTGGAAAGACTGGCTACCTCGATTTGGTTTTGAAGATAAGAATCCAAAAAGCTTCTGTTATAAAGCTTGGTGAGCTGGTCTGTAGAAGCTTCCTTGTTCAGTTGATGCATTGCCCTTCTGCTGCTTATAATCGGCCTTGCCACCTCTATGTAGGATTTGAGCTTTGATATAGTGGTTTCATCAAAAAAGTATTTTGACTTTGAATAAAGCTGTAAAATACCCAATGTGACAGGACCTTCGGTAATAGGCAGACAAATATAGCTGCCGTATTTATGCTCCGGTAGCTGAAATGCACAGGTTATGTCGGTAGCAATATTTTGTACCGAACATTCGCGGCCAAATCTAAACAAAGGACAATTTCTAGGTTCCATGGAACAAAGGGGCATCCTCTCGTTCGTCAACCTAAGCCATGTAATTTCCTTTGGAGATATGTCTTTGCGGTAGAACAGCGTCACGTGGCTCACCAAATGCATGTTATTAACAAAAGTGTAGAGACTTTCATAAACCTCGATTTCAGTTTCAGCACGATGTATAACATCTGTAAAGTTCTTGAAGTTCTTGAGCTCCCGTGCATTTAAATGCTGTTCCGATACAATTTTAATCAATTTAATCGAAACCATGAAAATAGCAATATATAAAATACCCGCAAACAGTGAAGCAAATAAAACTATCGGGACTTCACGAAGGGCATTTTTGCTATACCATGAAAAAAGTCTATAAGTTAAAAAGGTTAATCCTGCACAAAGAACCAGAGAAAGCAACAATAAGCTAAAAGAACCGAGTTTTTTATTGTTAAAAGATCTTCTAAGCACGTACATCACCCTTCCTAAAGGATGTATAACAACACAAATAAGTTCAACGTTTCGTAGTATGTCTTAGCGGCTATTGGCAATTGAGTGTTAAATATTGACGAAGTGTCGAATAAAACGGTTTATTAAGGTAAAAATTGTTGCAAATGTCTGTCCGGCATTAATTATATTAACTTTCTATTCCTTAAAAAGTCATTAATTTTTTACTTGCATATATTAATATAATACCATAAATGCGGCATTTTGTGAACAGTTTTTAGCATAATCAAAATATTTCTCACACGGCAGAGCAACGATTCTTTCCACCATAATACAAAAAACCTCATAAGGCTTGTATAATGCACTTTTGACTGTTATGCAATTATACATAATTAAGTAACAATCTTAAGAGATTGTTTCAATTATAATAAATCTTTCGATATAAGTAAATGAAATTTAAATAATTTAATAATAATTTAATAATTCGTGTATAGATTTATATTATTCTAAGACTCCAACTTCTATAAGGTGGATTTCCTCTTATAATCTTCAGGTGGAGTAGAGTCTCCACCTGAAGCCCCGATGTTTAGCTTTAGCTAAACGAGTTCACTTTTGTGACTTGACAGGAGATATGCAATAGGGTAATTTTTAGTAGTAAAGTAAAATGCAATGGTATAAACAGAGTCATTCAGATATATATTTAAATGATAGAAAATGACGGTCATAATTAATTGACAGGTTAGAGTTCGTAGAGTTATAATAATTTATGATTATTCATTGGATTTTGAAAAGATATAAATAATTAGCAATAAAAAAAACAGTGGGAAAATGGTAGTTTTTCGCAATTTTGCTGTTTGAGTTCAAAATAGATAGTTATCATGTTAAGGATATAATTTTGTGAGGAAGGAAGTCATGGAAAATGGGGGTTAAAATTTACCTTTCATCACCCCATATGAGCGATGAGGGATACGAAAGAAAGTATATAGATGAAGCTTTTGAAACCAATTGGATTGCACCTTTGGGACCAA
The DNA here is from genome assembly GCA_035384905.1 of Acetivibrio sp. Lineage (GTDB taxonomy): Bacteria > Bacillota > Clostridia > Acetivibrionales > Acetivibrionaceae > Hungateiclostridium. Next base: position 6,109 of record DAOOJC010000065.1, read on the forward strand.
ACGTGGACGGATTTGAAAGAGAGCTTGCCGCAAAAGTCGGTTCAAAGCATGCTGCTGCTTTGGTTTCGGGCACTTCAGCCATTCATATGGCTTTAAAGGCTGTAGGGGTTGGAAAGGACGATATTGTATTTTGTCAAAGCCTTACCTTTTCTGCTACCGTTAACCCCGTTATTTATCAGAACGCAACTCCGGTTTTTATAGACAGTGATAACAAAACGTGGAATATGGATCCCGATCTTTTGGAAGAGGCCTTTAAGAAATACCCGAATGTAAAGGCTGTTCTGGTTGTTCATTTATATGGAATTTCTGCCGATTTGGATAGTATAGTTGAAATTTGCCAGAGGCATAATGTACCTTTGATTGAGGATGCTGCCGAAAGCTTGGGTACTACTTATAAAGGAAAGTACACCGGTACTTTTGGTGATTATGGCATCTTTTCCTTTAACGGAAACAAAATTATCACCACCTCCGGCGGGGGTATGCTGGTTTCCGACAATGAGGAGAGAATAGCAAAGGTAAGGTTCTGGGCCACCCAGGCAAGGGATAAGGCAAGACACTACCAGCACAGCGAATTGGGCTACAACTACAGAATGAGCAATATTGTAGCCGGTATCGGACGGGGACAGCTGAAGGTACTGGACAAGAGAATTGCGAAAAAGAAATACATCTTTGAGTTTTACAAGAGGGAGCTTGGGGAACTTGAGGATGTTAAGTTTATGCCCGAAAACGAGTGGGATAAACCGAATTATTGGCTAACTTGTATAACTTTAAGCGGAAAGGTTAAACCCATTGATATTATAGAAGCTCTTGAGAAAGATAACATAGAGTCTAGGCCTATATGGAAACCAATGCACATGCAGCCGTTTTATGAAGGATATGATTTCATTGGCGGCGATGTAGCAAGAAGCATATTTGAAAACGGTGTTTGTCTGCCGAGTGATACGAAGATGACCGATGATGATTTAAATAGAGTATGTGGAATTATTAAGGGGTTGTGGAAGTAGAATGCAAACTGAGGTTAAGCAAAATATAGAATCGGCCTTGCAGCCGCTGAAAAAAGGCGGCTTATATAGAAGGTATTTTAAAAGACCTATGGATTTTGTATTGTCTTTGACTGCAATTATTGTGCTTAGTCCTGTGTCTTT
>DAOOJC010000066.1:0-7240 GCA_035384905.1 Acetivibrio sp.
ATCCATTGGCACAAGATTGTCAAAATCGCCAGAACCCTTAAAAATACTTGCTACTAAATGTCCTCCTTCATCATCGGGCAATCGGTCTTTGCCTCCCACTGTCCTTTGTACGTATTTATTTCTTTCCGCTACTCCTTTTTGCAAAGTACCTTCACAATATATTATACGTCCTAATTCGTCAGTTCTGTATGTATATCCTTCCGGTGTAGTATACTGTATATTAGGCTTTAAAGCCTTCTTCCTCCCATCTTTGGTAAAATGTTCGCCATATTCTACAATAGTTATATTATCTTTTATTTCTTTTTTCTTTTCAAGTCTTTCAGTAAAACTCATAACAGCTTTTCCGGCACTTGATTTTTCCTCAATTGCTTCCTGACTCTGTGTTTGTTCCTCTGTTTCAGGTACAGAATCTGAATCTGTTTTATTTGCATCGGCTGTTTCGTCAGGTGCGTCATCAGGTGCATCAACTTCAACATTTTTTGCATATATTTGTCTTATATGAAGCATAAAAAAACCTACACCTTCGTCATTGGAATATTCTTCTGAATAGTCTACCACAAATGCTTTGGAAAAAGTAACTTTCCTTAACAACTTACCTGATTTATAGTGTTCTACAGTAATTTCTTTATAACAATCCGGATTAGTTGCCGGAAGCAGTGCCCAATTATAAAGTCCTACAGTGCTTTCGTCTGTATCAATATAACCTGTAATTTTAATGGAACTTCTATTATTAGTATGTCTGCTACTATAATCATCAGACTGTAAAGTATAAAATCGGATATCATTAATACATTTTTCCAATACAGTACCGTCCGAAATTGTAACTTTATAAGACATTTTTACCCTCCTCTTCGATTCTTTGCAAATTATTATAACATAATATATAGTTTAAGTTAAACGAAAATAAAAAAATTAGGAGATTAAAAGTTGTAGTAAAAGTAATAAAAAGCTTAGACACTACTACTTTAAAAGAAAAAACCAAAGATGCAAAACGCTCAAAAAAGCTCGGAGGTTTCAATGCCTTCCGAGCTTTTGTTAGTGGGATTTCACGAAGTGAAATGACCAAAAAGCGATGGGGGCTCGATGCCCCCGGAGCTTTTATTTATACACTATATGATTTCTAAACTACTTTTCGCGTTTATATTTTTCTGCCAATTTATATCCTAATACCATCAGGCTGTCACTGAGGTGAACATTCTCAATTATTACATCATGAGGAACTTTTAAATCCATCGGCGAAAAGTTCCATAATCCTTTTACCCCAAGGCGAGCTACCTTGTCAGCAACCGTAGGAGTATGCTCATAAGGTACACAGAGCATTGCTATATCCACTTTATTTTCACTTATAAACCGCTCGATGTCATCCATGGACATGATCTCAATATCCCTTATTTTTTTCCCTGTTAAATCGGGGTTAACATCAAAAATGCCGATGAGCTTGAAGCCCCTCTTTTCAAAGTTGGTGTAGTTTGCCAGGGCCTGCCCCATATTTCCTGCACCGATTATAATAACATTAAACCTTTCGTGGACACCTAGAATTTTACCTATTTCTTGATATAGATACTCAACATTATAGCCATAACCTTGCTGTCCAAACCCTCCAAAGCAATTCAAATCCTGACGTATTTGAGAAGCGGTTATTCCCATCCTGGAGCTAAGTTCCTTTGACGATATCCGCGTTATACCCAGATTAAGCAAATCGGAAAGGTATCTGTAATACCTGGGCAGACGCTTGATCACTGCAATTGATATTTTTTTGTCCGAACTCATCATTTTCACCCCAAATCGTTTTTGATGGTAATTTACATTCCTCCCTTAAATAAAAAACCAATGTGATTATATCATCTTTGTTATTTTATTGTCAATATTGCTAATAAGCCGTATTTTTGCTACAATTGATTAGGCTGGTGTTCCGAAACAAAATTCGATTTGTGAAAGAACACCAACCGGGTAGTTTTACGCATTTGCATCATGTACCCGCACAAACAAGGGAAGTGGCTTTGAGGGTGGTTTATTGTTATGATAGTTTTGAGTTGCAACAATATAGGTCTGTCCTTTGGTGCCAGTGTAATCTTAAAGGGCATTTCTTTTAGCATAAACAATACCGACAGGGTTGGAGTTGTAGGAGTTAACGGTGCAGGCAAATCTACGCTTTTTAAAATAATAACCGGCTCATACAAACCGGACACTGGAGAAGTTTATACTGCCAAAAACTCAAAAATTGGGTATCTTGAGCAAAGCTCCGGTCTTGATTCTACCCGGAGCATTATCGATGAGATTCTTTCGGTGTACTCCCACTTTATCGAAATGGAAAAACGAATTAAAGATCTCGAGAAATCCATAAGCAGCGAGAAAGATCAGAACGCATTAAATGGATTGATGAAGGAATATGCCCGTTTAACAGAAGAATATTCCCGTTTGGGCGGCTACGAATACAACAGCCGTGCAATAGGTGTGCTGAAAGGTTTGGGGTTTAGTGAAGACCAGTTTGCTTTGAATGTAAAAAGCTTAAGCGGCGGTCAAAAAACCCGGCTTGCCCTGGCAAGGCTGCTGCTTACAGAGCCCGACATTCTCCTTTTGGATGAGCCCACCAACCACTTGGACATTGGAGCCATAGAGTGGCTTGAGGATTTTCTTTCAAGCTATAAAAAGTGTGTAATGGTTATATCCCATGACAGGTTTTTTCTTGACCGGATCACAAACATGACTCTGGAAATAGAAAATTGTGAATGCCAGCTCTATAACGGCAATTACTCGGAATACTTGAAGAAAAAAGCTGTAAACAGAGAAATCCAACAAAAGCACTACGAATTGCAGCAAAAAGAAATCGCAAAAATGGAAGAATTCATAGAGCAGCAAAAAAGATGGAACCGGGAAAAGAACCTTATTGCTGCAAGAAGCAGACAAAAAGCGATTGAGCGTATGGATAAAATAGAAAAACCCAAAAATCTGCCTCAAAAAATAAAGATACAGTTAAAAAGCAATGTGAGCAGCGGAAATGACGTACTTTTTGTTGAGGGCCTTGGGAAAGAATATCCCGGAAAACCATTATTCAAAAATGTCAGTTTTAATATAAGAAAAAATGAAAGAGTGTTCCTTTTAGGTCCGAATGGCTGCGGGAAATCCACTCTTCTTAAGATTCTGACAGGCAGAATCGATAAATACAGCGGACAATATGAGTACGGTCACAACGTAAATTTAGGCTATTATGACCAGGAGCAGGAGGATCTTGATCCTGAAAACACAGTAATCGATGAAGTCTGGGATGCCAATGAAAGGCTTACACAAACCGAAATCAGGAATACCCTGGCCATGTTTTTGTTTAAAGGTGAGGATGTACTAAAAACCGTGGGAAATCTAAGCGGTGGCGAAAAAAGCAGGATATCCCTGATTAAGCTCATGCTATCAGAATCTAACTTTCTTCTGCTGGATGAGCCTACAAACCATCTGGACATAAACTCAAGAGAAGTGCTGGAAAATTCTCTTTCAGACTTTGACGGAACCCTATTAATCGTATCCCACGACAGGTATTTCATTAATAAGCTTGCTACCCGGATTATTGAGCTTGGCGGTAATTCTTGCATTGATTACAATGGCAATTATGACGACTTCCAGCAGTATAAAATCAAGATTTGTGCCCTTTCCGGCAACGGAACAAAAGAGAACAATGTATCTTCCGCAAAGCTGGAACATATGGCAACCAAGGAAGAAAAGGCACGAAAAAGGAAGCTGGAAAAGCAAATAATGGATACAGAAAAGGAGATTAACTCCACTGAAGCCCGGATTAAGGAAATTGAAGATCAAATGACCCTGGATGAAGTGGTCAGTGACCATGTAAAGCTGATGGAACTTAATGACGAGCATAACAGGCTCAACGAAAGACTTGAAGAGCTGTATGTTCTCTGGGATGATTTGCAGTCTCAGAGTGATTAAGGATTCATCGAGCAAAAAGCGAAGAAAAGTGTTCCAGAAACTTAAGTTACGCAAGTCTAGAGACTGTAAATACTCCTCGGGGTCGAGCAAAACTCGCTTCGCGAAAATGGATGCTCTCCCTTTCCTCGTCGTATTAACAGTCTCTACAACTAGCTTCACAATGTTTCTTTCACATTTTTCTTCACATTAATATCTTCGCCATAATATCTTCACTTTATTTCTTCGCTTTTATATCTTCACTTCAATTATATTCACCCGAAGCAAAAAACAAGATTCTTGAACCTTCAACCGGCTGTATGAATATACTGACAATAAAGATTTTACTTTATAAAGGAATGATGAGTTTTATGTGGTATATCGTTCAGCCAGGAGATTCCCTTTATACAATTTCACAAAGGTTTGGTGTAACAATATCCCAGATAAGAGAGGCAAATCAAATCACAGGCAACATTATCTATATCGGCCAGCGTTTATATATTCCTCTTGAAAGTCAGACACCCATAATATACACAGTAAAAGCCGGAGACTCATTATATCTTATTGCCCAAAGATTCGACACCACCGTAGACAGTATCATGGCATTAAACAACCTTACCAGTACACAGCTTCGGGTAGGACAGCAGTTAACCATACCAATTTATACTGAAGTAGTGGTTAATGTGGACAATGCAAACATTCGAAGCGGTCCCGGAACAAATTACAGTGTACTGGTAAGAATGGCAAGGGGTGCAAGGCTCCCCGTTACCGGTTTTAGTAATAGTTGGTACAGGATTCGTCTTTTTAACGGAAGAGATGGATGGATTTCCGGTAGTATTGCAACCCGCAGAGTATATGACGGAAGCAAGCCAATAACAGGAGTTTTGGGTTTCTATACCCTTGAAGAGGGTCCAACACTTCCCAGTTCCTTTGCATCCTTTTCCAACAATACGGGTTTGCTTTCATCGACAGGACTGTTCATGTTCAGAATAAGTGCTGCCAACCCTACCACCATTGAAAAATTCGGTGATTTTACCGATCAGGATGTCCGCAACCTTGTAGCAATAGCCCATAGAAATAATGTCAAGATCATGGCGGTCGTTCATAACCTTTTATACAGACCGGGAGGAACAACCCTTGCCAAAAATGTTGTCAAAGTTCTTGTATCAGATCCGCGGAACAGGAACGCCTTTGCCTTAAACCTTGTTAACCTTATAGAGAAATATGGTTTTGACGGCGTTAACATTGATATTGAAGATGTATTTATTGAAGACAGTGACAATCTCTCCCTATTGTATGCCGATATTGCAGAAGTTTTACGACCTAGAGGATACTTTTTCTCAGCCTCCATACCTTCAAGGGTTAGTGATGAGCCCTTCAATTCGTTTTCCGATCCGTTCAATTACAGTGCAATAGGTAGGGCTGTGGATGAGTTTGTCGTAATGCTTTATAATGAATTCGGCTGGCCGGGAAGTCCTCCGGGACCACCCGTTACGATAGGTTGGATGAACCGGGTGCTTCAATATACCATGACAAAAATGCCGAAAAATAAAATCGTTGCAGCGGTTTCTGTCTTTGGATTCGATTTTAACCTCACTACAGGGAGAAATACTTACGTAACGTATCAAGGGGCGATTAACCTTGCCCAAAGGTACAACAGCAGAATAATCTTCAATGAAGAAAGGCAGACACCGATGTTTACTTACACCGATGCTCAAGGAAACCGGCACGAGGTATGGTTTGAGAATGCCCGCAGCCTGAGGGCTAAAATCCAGCTTGCCTGGGACCTTGGAATTAAAGGAGTCGCCTTATGGAGGCTTGGAATGGAAGATCCCGCAATCTGGACCATGCTTAGAGATGAAGTAGTCGTAAAAAAGTTCTAAAAAAAGAGAGTCAGGAATTTTAAATTTTTCTCCCTGACTCTCTTTTTTCACTTTTCAAAATACTGCACTATTCCCTCTTTTATTGCCTGTGCCAGTTTTTCTTGATAATCCTTATCCGATAGTTTCTGTTCCTCCTGCCGGTTTGACAGGAATCCACATTCAACTATTACGGTAGGAACCTTTATGTTTCGAAGAATTATCAGTTTACTGTCCTTTACCAGTGCTTCCCTTTTATTACTTGGGTCCACTTTTTCCCGCAAAGCTTTTTGAATGATTTCCGCCAGTTCCTTACTCTCCTGTGACCCGGGAGGAAAGAATACCTGGGCACCGTAATACTGTGTCTGGCTGAATTTGTTAAGATGTATGCTCACAGCAATATCGGCTCCGGATTCATCAATCCTTTTTTTACGGTTCATCAGGTCCTGGGCCCTCTTGTTGTCATAGCCTCTGGTTCCTTCCCTGTAGTTTAAGATGTCTTCTTCCCTGGTCATAATAACCCTGTAATTCTCTGCCTCCAAAAGCTCCTTTACCCTCTTTGCTATAAACAGGTTGACTTCTTTTTCCTTAAGTCCACTGTAGTCACTGACTGCTCCCGGATCCTCTCCCCCGTGTCCGGCATCAATTACTATTGTTCCTTTTACATTGGCGTTTGTAACCTCAACGGCATTAAAATTCGAACCTATGTTAATGCTGATAAGTAAAATTGACAGCACAAATACCAATGCTATTAACGCTATTTTATCTTTTCTCAATACTAAAATCATCCGGCCCTGCCCCCTTATTCATATCTACAATAAGCATATTCAATAAAGGGTTGGCCTTATACTACATGTTTAACAAAATTTTATCCCTTCAGTGACACAAATTGAAAAAAATGCGAAAGAGACATAAGTTACCAGAACGCCATTCTTCATTTTTTGTGCCTTATATGCCTCCTACCTAAACCGGTACCATGAAAAATGTTTTGCAACAACAACCTGAGACTTAATGCTTACAAAAATATTTTTTCCCGTTGTTTCATCATATAAATACCCATCATATTTATCTGTTTTTATAAGTACAGGCTTTGAAAAAGCTTCGACATCCGGAGTAATCTCAATGCATGGCTCACCGTCTCTGGCACAGATTTTCACATCGAATTCTGCAGGATACTGTCCACCCGGAAGCCAGTCATTGTTAAACTGAATTGTAACGAAACCCACATCAAATTTGCCGCCCTTTTTGTCCACTGTAATAGTAGTTTCAAATATTACCGGTTCTGTGAATACAGTCTCAGTACCCTTTGCATTTGACGGTTTTGCCAATGCAACTGCGGGTATTCCGGTTATCAAGAGTGCAAACAATAACGCAATAATCAGTTTCCTTTTCATAAAAGAACCTCCTTTTATTAAAGTTAATGCTCTCGAAAACTCGTATTGCTTTCGAGGTCTCTATTTCAGGAGCAAGCT
>DAOOJC010000067.1:0-7222 GCA_035384905.1 Acetivibrio sp.
GCATTGTTTGAACGAAGTGAGTTTTGCTCGACCCCACGGAGTATTTACAGGCTCTGACTTGCGTAACTTAAGTTTCTGGAACACTTTTCTTCACTTTTAGTGGAAGAAACATTGTGAAGCAAGTTTTAGCCGCCTGTTAATAAATAAACCTTTTATGGGAACAATAAATTCAGGTACATTTAATGCTTAACCAACAGCTATTGTCATAATCTTTCGAACAGGAGTGATATTATGACAACTATTAACTGCTCGTCAAATTGTATTCATCAGCAGGAAGGCAAGTGCACACTGGATATTGTCACAAAAAACTCAGCTTCAGTCTCATCCGATTGTGCTTTCTTTGAAGAAAAAACAGCAAAACAAGCTATTGAGAAAGCCACAGGATAAACCATACCGAAAAGCAAAGGGGCTGTATGCCCCTTAAGCTTTTACCATGGCCGCAAAAACCCAGCTACATATTATTTTAGCCGGAAAAAATATTTAAAAAAGATTGTGAGGAAAGTGGCAAAACTTGTTAATGCAATGTAGAAAGGGTATGGCTTGCACTAATCTGCAAAATGATATATATTAAAACTCAGGTGATTAAAATGTATACAGAAGAAATCAAAAAAATATCTTCCTCTATAATCAATGAGATGGTTTCCATAAGAAGAGACCTCCATCAAAATCCTGAATTAGGGTTTCATGAACATAGAACCTCTTCTATTGTGTCGGGCTTTCTAAAAAACATCGGCTTTAGGGTTTTTACAAACATAGCAAAAACCGGCGTTGTGGGTATTCTTGAAGGAAGCAGTCCCGGCAAAACGATTGCAATCAGAGCAGACATGGATGCCCTGCCCATCACTGAGGAAAACGACATTGTTTTTGCTTCCCGGAATAAGAACATTATGCATGCCTGCGGTCATGACGCTCATACTGCCATAGCCTTGGGTACGGCAAAAATACTCTCCGGCATGAGAGACAAAATATCCGGCAATGTTAAATTTATTTTTCAGCCGGCTGAGGAAAGCCTCGGCGGAGCAAGGCTAATGATTGACGAGGGGGCCTTGGACAATCCTGCAACCGATGCAATAATTGCCCTGCATGTATCCCCTTCGCTCACATCGGGTAAAATCTCCGTAGGCTCCGGACCTGTTATGGCCTCCCCGGCAGAATTTGACATAGTCATAAAAGGAAAAGGCGGTCATGCTGCCCAACCGGATAAAACAATCGATCCTATAAGCATAGGCATTAATATCATAAATATGTTTCAATCCATTATACCCAAAAGGATCAGTGTCTTTAAAACCGCAATTTTATCAATAACATGTTTTCAGGGCGGCAACACCTATAACATTACTCCGTCAGAGGCTGCTATAAAAGGCACTGTCAGAGCTTTTGACAGAGAAACCCACGATGAGATATCCAAAATCATGCATTCCATCATAGCATCGGTAACAGGTGAAGCCGGAGCAGACTTTTCCTTCGATTACAACCTGGGCTATCCTCCTGTGGTAAACAATCAAGAAATTGCAGAGCTTATTGCATGTGCTTCCGGTAAAATTCTCGGAACGGAAAACGTCATTATAAATCCGGAGCCATCCATGCTTGCGGAAGATTTTTCATATTATGCACAAAAAATACCTGGGGCCATTTTTAACCTGGGCTGCAGAAGTCCTTTTGATGAACATTCCCACAATCTTCATTCCAGCCGGTTCACAATTGATGAAGCATGTATCGCTATAGGTATGGAAATAATGTCTCAATGTGCACTGGATTTTTTAAGCATTAATTTGTAAATCGTTCCATAATTTTATTGCGGCACCAACTCATATTTTGCTATGAATTTTTAATTTTAATAAGGTAAATAATACGAATATAAATAAATAAAAAGGAGTTGTCACTATGGATAGAACACCTTTGGACAGGCTTGCTCTGGTTTTAGTTATAATCGGAGCATTAAATTGGCTCCTGACTGGATTATTCGATTATAACCTCGTAGCAGATATGTTTGGAGCAAGCTCATTTATAACAAGAACAATATACTCCATTGTAGGTCTTGCAGGAATATACAGTATCAGCCTGTTATTCAGGCAATCAGAACCTGCAAGGGATAAAGCTTGATTAAAAATGTTAAAAGCTCAGGGGCATCCAGCCTCTGAGTTTTTAGAGCTTTCATTTTATTGAAGCTGTTAAGGGGGCGTCAAGCCCCCATTGCTTTTCAGTCATTTCATTTCGTGATATCCGACTAATTAAAATCGAAGGCGGCACCAAACCCCTTCGATTCTTATAAACATAAATTATTAACTGATATTTTTATGCTCCCATTCATTTGATACCAGAACAACCTTGATATTCAGATTTGTATCCGCATCAATCGAAATACCGCGTATTTTCACTCCCATATCCCGAATGTTTTTATCAATCTCACTTTTTATTTGATTTTCAAGAATATCATAAACCAAATTGCTCAAAACTACCACTCCTCCCTGAACATATAAATAATATATCAGATTTTTCGGCTATTGTTAATACCCGTGGGAAATTATTTGAACAAGGTCCGGTTTTGAGCCATATTTTAAGCCTCTATTCCTCATCCCAGTTATGAAAAATATTTTGTACATCGTCAAGGTCTTCCAGATTTTCAATAAGCTTATTCATATTCTCAATATGTTTTGGGTCTGTGAGATTGGTCATGGTTTGCGGAACCATCTCAACCTCTGCCGACATAAACTCATACCCCTTTTGTTCAAGGTATTCTCTCACATTTGAAAAATCATCGGGTTCGGTAATGATTTCATAGTATTCATCCTCGACATTAAAGTCCTCAACACCCGCCTCAATCACGTGTGCCATTAAATCTTCCTCAACTACGCCGTCTTTCTTTTCAATCAGTATTACACCCTTTTTATCAAACATAAAGGAAACACAACCCGATGTGCCGAGATTACCTCCAAATTTATCAAAGAAGTGCCTGATATCGCCGGCTGTCCTGTTCCGGTTATCCGTCATGGCTTCAACAATAACGGCTACACCTCCCGGTCCATAACCTTCGTATACTATCTCCTCATAATTGGCAGAATCAACATCTCCGGCAGCTTTCTTTATGCTTCTGGTAATAGTATCATTAGGCATATTCGCAGCTTTAGCCTTGGCAATAACATCCTTCAGCTTTGAATTAGCTTCAGGGTCTGCCCCCCCTTGTTTTACAATTATCGCAATTTCCCTTCCGATTTTTGTAAATATTTTTCCCCTTTGAGCATCGGTTTTTTCCTTTTTATGCTTAATATTAGCCCATTTTGAGTGTCCGGACATAAAATACCTCCTTACAGTTATATATAAATAATAGACTTATCCTCTTTAGATTATAATATTAAACGGCAAATTTATAAAGTTTTTTAAATAAAAATATGCCGGTTCATTTCAAATGTTGCCATATCGCTTAAAACACTCTGATTTTTTAATCATGTATCTAAAAAATGTATTTACATATTTGAATATTTCCTATAAAATATCTATGGTATTTTATGTATTGTGCACTATATAATCCTATTAATTAAAATCATTTATAATTTTTTGTTATAAAAAGGGTTGGTGCTATGAATATTAAGCCTGATGTTCATACTCGTCTGAAAATTATAGTATTTTTACTGATAGCCACTATAGCCATTGTAAATGTCGGCTCTTTTTTACTTTTCAGTATAAGCAATGATAAGGCTTTGACATATTCCAAACCGGTTCTTGGCTTTCCCATGATGCAAAACATTTGTCACGCAATAATAGAAATATGTTTGGGAATTATTGCAGTCATTGCAATATATGAGAACAGAAACATTCGTAAAAAAAACAGGCTTCAAATTGAAAAACTGATAAAACAGCTTGAAAAGGAACTTAATGAGAAAAATGAACTTATGGAGAATATTAAATCCCATTATGATAAAGCCTTAAAACTAATCAACCAAAGGTCAGAGTTCTTTTATAACATCTCTCACGAGTTAAAAACACCCCTCAGCGTTATTTTAGGTGCAATACAGCTCATCGACCAAAAGTACCCTCTTGAAGGCAGTGACAGAAGGAAATCCAGCAAACACCTGTGTACCATAAAACAGAACTGTTACAGACTTCTAAGATTGATAAACAATGTTCTCGATATCAGCCGTCTCGAAAACGGATATATTAAAACCAATCTTGTAAATTGCAACATCGTGTATCTGACTGAGGAAATAACCGAATCCGTTATCCCCTTTGTGGAACAAAAGGGACTATCCATAGAATTCGACACCCTTGACGAGGAAATAATAACTGCTGTGGATATTGATAAAATCGAAAGGATAATTCTGAACCTGTTATCCAATGCCATCAAGTTTACAAACCCCGGCGGAATGATATATGTTAAAGTAGCCCGCAAGGATAATAATGTGGTCATTCATATAATAGACACCGGTATTGGGATTCCCCGGGACATGCAGTCAAAAATTTTTGACCGCTACAGTCAGGTAAGCAGCGAACTCACAGCAGAATTTGAAGGAAGCGGTATTGGTCTCTCCATAGTAAAATCCTTTGTTGAGCTTCACAATGGAAGCATAGAGGTTCAAAGTGAGGAAAACCACGGAAGTAAATTTACAATAACACTCCCCATTATGGTTTGTGATAAGCACTATAACGCTGACCAAGTCCAAAACAATACCCAGAACAGAATCATCGAAACCGTTAGAATTGAGTTTTCCGACATATACACAATGCCTACATAACAAATTCCGCCACAGCTTTTACCGCAATTTAAGCTACAATATTACTTTTCCCTGCGAGTCCAGTGTTATATAGGTTTTAGGTCCGATCTCCATAACTGCCTTTGCATTTGTAGTTTCAGTAATGAAGTTTGTAAAGGCCTCTACCTCATCCTCCGGAATAAATACTTTTATTTTTACATCCTGCTCATATATGACATCCTTTATCGTAAAACCTTTTGAAATCAGGAGACTTTGAACCTTTCCCAGCATGGTGTACTCTAGAATCACCGTTATCTCCTTGCAAAGCTTTTTTGTCACAACCTGTGCGGCCTCTATCCCCAACGAAGCACTCTTTCCGTAAGCACGTATAAGCCCGGAAGCACCTAAAAGAGTCCCTCCAAAGTACCTCGTTACAACCACTGCAAGGTCCTGTACTTCCATTCTCTTTATGACCTCAAGCACGGGAAGTCCTGCTGTTCCGGAAGGCTCGCCATCATCGCTGAATCTCTGTGTAATATTGTTTGTGCCTATATAATAAGCATAAACATTATGGGTAGCATCCCAGTACTTTGACTTCAGCTCATTTATAAACTCCAGTGCCTCATCCTCCGCCGACACAGGCTTTACTGATGCAATGAACCTCGATTTTTTCTCCTCAATCTCATATACGGCATGGTTTAAGACGGTCTTATATTCTTTATTCAAAATTACCACCTTTAAATTATTTTTTCGTACAGGTCTATTTTAACACTTTTTTATCAATATTCAAAAATTATTGTTCCGGGTGGCATAGTCCCCGTCAAATATGATATAATTATTTTGAAAAGAATATCAATGCAACTCACAGTAGGGGAGGAAAATAGCGTGAAAATCCTGAAAGAAATTCTAAGCTGGTTTACTCATATAGCGTTTGCAGTTCTGTGCGGCCTTCTTATTACCATCTTTATCATACAACCTACCAAGGTTAGGGGAAGCTCCATGGAGTCTACATTGCATAATAACGACCGCATCATAATCAGCAAGCTGATACATACCTTTAGGTTAGAGCCCAACTATGGCGATATTGTTATCATTGACAAGCGTATCGAAAGGCCACGCTCTATCGTTGACGATATAACCGATTGCTTCAAGTATAATGCCATCTCATATTTTTTCAACAAGGACAATGAAGAAATTTTCTGGATCAAAAGGGTGATCGGCAAGCCGGGAGACAAGCTTGAGTTTATCGACGGGAAAATATATAGAAACGGCGAAGCCTTAGATGAACCGTATATTAAGGAAGATATGATTTATACTAAAGATTCACCTATAATTGTCCCCGAAAACTGCGTTTTTGTAATGGGAGACAACAGGAACAACAGCACCGACAGCAGAATTATAGGTGCCGTTCCCCTTGACCATATAATAGGCAAATATGTTTTAAAATTTTAGATAATTTAACTTTGCTGTAAGCAAAGGCGGATTAAATAATTGATACACTTTTATAACCGGAAAAAAGGGCATTAAGCCCTTTTTTATTGTCTTATATATTGCAATCATCCAAATTCTCTGTATTTTTTGAAGGATAAATTGACCAGTGACTTATCCTGATTCGAACTGATAATATCCATGGCCTTATCTACTTTAAAGAAACAAATCCGCTCCGGTTTATTATCTTTTTTTCTCACTTCGTTCAAGTTTTCATTAAGGGATTTCATAATATACCATGTAGTTTTGTTACAGAAGGGTTTTTGACGTGTTACACTTGAAAATTCATAATTTGTCTGACCTGCCGTACACACAATTTCGGCTGCTATGCCGGAACCTTCTCCTATCTTTTTTACTGCCACCTCGTTTGGAATTTCCCCGTCCTGCATAACTGTTCTTGGGAGTACCCATTCATCCTTCTCATTTCTCAGAAGAAGAACTTTGTCTCCGGAGAACACTACTCCACCCACATAGCTTCGGACTAGCATAATAAAAACCCCTTTCATTGTCAATTTTTTTACCCTTATCAAGGGTTATATAAAAACATTAGGAATCTGAACGATAAGAACACGGCTTGTTCCGTAACTGACAAAATTTTATTATATATTATTATAATACTATAAAGGTAGTCTTTATTCAAACTATAGGGAAATAAAAGGGTTCATGAAATAAATAAATGTGAAAAAAACATTCCGGAACCTTAAGTTTCGATAAACCATTTGTCATCGTCTAGAAAAAGATATATTTCTCTTCCCCTTACCCTGCATTTATATCTTATACCCCTTCCTCCTGCCTTTAAGGATGCAGCCTTCCTTATATCAAGCACCCTGTCCACCTCGAATCTCTGTCCGTCTTTCCACACTATTTCCAAAGGAATCTTTTCTCCTTCTTTAGTAAACTGTACAATAGTATCAACAAACACCTTTCCCATGATTTCAAGCACCGCCTTTTCGAATAAGATAAAGAAATACTGCTGTTTTCAGTTATCTTCAGCTGTTCCTGAAATAAGAAACCGGGAAAATAGTGTGGTCATCGGCAGGATTGGC
>DAOOJC010000068.1:0-7137 GCA_035384905.1 Acetivibrio sp.
CAGAATATCCTTGTCCTCCTTAATATTGATGCCTGTCGCCTTGTACATGACATCAAACAAACTGTAGAACCATATTACCGGAATCACGAACATAAACAGGCTTACTCTCAACCAGTCAGTAAGGAATATCCCGAGGAAAAACATAGTCATAAGCTGTACTCCCTGTCTCTGAAGGCCAAGGTACATGTGTCCTGCCCCCGGTATTATCGATAAACACATTGCAATAATTTTTTTATTTTGTTTTTCAATCTCCACACTCTCGAAAATTTCGCTGTGGTTCTTTCCAATTTGAACAAGCCAGTTGTATTTGTCCGCCAATACCATGCTGTCAACTATGGCCCCCAGCCAAATAACCGGAATTAAAAGCATCAAAATTGGTGCCTTGTTACTTCCAAAGCCTGCTTCAAAGGCAATCGTAAGAATTACAACTGCCAGTTCTGCAAAGAAAAACGCACCTCCCCGAACATTAAACCCAAGATATAAATGTCCAAGTCCCGGTACCCAGGATAAAATAAAGGTCAAAAACTTGCTTTTTCTGATCATAAAATTCCTCTCCTTTGATTTATTCTGCCTAAAACCGTTTTCCAACTATAAATTCAAACCGTTAAAAGCACATTTTTCAATGTGATACAATTTCTTTATTCAGTAAAGCTTCTATTATTCACTGTAACCTCTTCCGAAGAGAACATCAATCACATCCGATGTACCCTCAACAAGCCGGTCAGTCCAGCCGCTTGGCACCATCTTTTCTATACTCCCCGGAGATTCTTCTATGCCGGATGTCACGTTCGAAACACTGCCGAAAATCTGCTGAAATACTCCGCTCGCCATAAATATCAATGTAATACACGCTGCAGCTACATAGTACATAAAAGCCTGATACTTATTTTGAATCCTTCTTTCTCTTATTTTTCCGATTTTCTCTTCTCCTTGTGTTATTTGTTCCATAACCCTGCTGCAAAATTCAGGAGAGATAAGAGCGGAAGCTTCATGAACGTTCTTGTACTCGATGGCTTCAATATATTTTTCCAGACACTCGTCACAGTTTTGTAAATGGTTCTCTATGTCCAGTTTCATGTCTTCTTCCGCAAGTCCATTGACATATAACATCAGTTTGTGTGTGTCAAAATGTTCCATACCATTAGCCCTCCTTCCATTTCTTTCTTATCTCTTGTTTTGCTCTATAAAGCCTTGTCTCGACAGTTCGCACACTGATACCCTCTTCTTCTGAAATCTGGCTGTAAGTCTTTGATTGAATATAGTATTTTTTCAGAACAGTACTATATTTTTCCGGCAGACTCTCACAGATTTCCAAAATCCTTTTTCGGTCTTCATTCATTATAATCTGCTCCTGAAGACTTCTTTCGTCACTTTGAAGGTCTCTTATATCATCAATATACAACAGCTTTTTTTCATTCTCCGCCTTTGACTTTCTCTTCCAATCTATCGCCTTATTGACGGCTATTTTTCCAATCCATGCTTTAAAACCTTGGTTCCGGTACCGGGGAAGGGAGCGGTATACCTGTAAAAAGGTTTCCTGAGCCAGGTTTTCGGCTTCCTGTCTTTGCCCTGTAATATTAAAACAGATTGCAAACACCAAATTCTGATACTTCTCAACTATTGACCTGAATGCTTCCTGATCACCGTTTATTACGCGTTTTATAAGCAGTTCCTCAGGTTCCATGGCTCCCCTCCTTCCCTTTTTTAATTCATATCTACATTATCATAGACGTAATTAATTTTAAAACCCCTTCAATTTTTTTAAAAAATAATTGCATTAGTGAGATATGAAATATCAATACACTTTTAGGGAATAAAAAAAACAGGGAATCTTTAATCTATCCCCTGCTTTATGGCCTTCATTAACCCCTGTTTTAATTTTTCATTATTCCAAATACTCTATATATGTTTCTTCATACTCCTCATCAAAAGACTCCTGCCATTCTTCATCCTCATTGGGAGCCTCTCCGAATACATCATCCTCATTATAAACCCCTACATCGGATTCCTGGGCTTCACCGTTATTTACCGTATCAAAAGCATCATTCTTACCGACGCTTTGATCGTCTATATCAGCGTTGTTCTGGCCTCCGCTTCCCATTCCCACAGGCTCTGCTTTAGTGCTTATCAACTCCGCACACCTTGGAAAGCCGGCATCAAATTTGAAGTTCCCCTTAAATTCAGCAGTTGATTTACCCTCTATTAAAAACTTCACCTTGCTTATTTCCTTAAGCTCTGTCAAAGAGTTTACAACCGAGTAAATGGTCATTCTTTCTTCTGCCTTCCCTCCCGGATGGTTGTCTTTGAACTCTTTTGAAAAATTAACTGTTGCAACATCTCCATCGATTTTTATTTCCGACTTAAGTTTTGTTCCTTCCGGTATGGTAGCCTTCATCCCCGCAACCTTTGGACCGTTAATCAGTTCGTTGACAATTATCCCGGCAAGGTGATTTACACTTTTTTCAGCTTCACTCATCGGTATGTATCTTATCTCAAGCTTTAGCTTGGAATTGTCTTCATTCGCAAAATAAAGGCAGATTGGCATTTTGTCGGTAATCTGGGCTGCTTCCTCCTCCGTCAGAGCAATGCTGCTGGCAGGACATGAATCATCTTCTCCAAATCCATATTTTTTGCTATCGGAACACCCCACACAAAATGATAATATCAAAATCCATACCAGAATAATACATAAAAGTCTTTGCATCAACCGGACACCTCACAATAAATTCTTTATAGCTTATTTTTATGCCGGTTGGACTTTTAGTATTCTTATCCAAATAAATTTTCAAACCCCTTTAATGCTTTCCTCTGTTCCTTCCTCTGCAACAGCAACTGTTGAACTTGTTCCCAGCCTGACACAGCCTGCCTTTATAAACTCCACTGCCTGGTCAAAGGTTTTTATTCCCCCGGATGCTTTCAGCTTCATATCCGGGCCTGCTGCTTCCCTCATTATTCGTATGTCTTCAAGGGTAGCACCCCTGCCGTTAAACCCTGTGGATGTTTTCAAATAATCCGCTCCGGCTTCTTTGGAAAGCTTGCTGGCCACGGCCTTTTGTTCATCCGTCAATAGGGCAGTCTCTATTATAACCTTCACCTCAACACCTTTTTCATGTGCTGCCGTCACAATGGTTTCTATCTCTTTTTTTACATAGTCATAGTCCTTTGACAAAAGCTTCCCTATGTTCATTACCATATCCAGTTCCACAGCACCGTTTTCGATGGCCTCCACTGCCTCATGAATCTTGCATTGAGTGGTTGTTGAACCATGGGGAAATCCAATGACTGTGCTAACCTTTACATTAGAACCCTTCAAAATTTCATGGGCCAAAGCTACATGGCATGGCTTTACGCAAACCGAAGCAACGGAGTATTTTACCGCAAGCATGCACTGATCCCTGACTTCACCATCCGTAGCATCCGGTTTTAAAACCGCATGATCAATCATTGAAACCACTGTTCTTCTATCCCAAAAAGTTTCCATACCTTCCTCCCCTTTTCATCCTTAACCTTATAAAAAAACCCGGTGACAAAATCACAGGGTTCGACACACAATCAAAACGAAATTATTCCATCGGCAAAATTTTCATTATTATATTAGTGCTTTTAATATATTACTATTCGATCAGACTGTCAATTCTTTCTTTATCAAAGCCAATAACTATGTTGCCGTCAATATCCAATACCGGCACACCCCTTTGCCCTGACATTTGTATCATACGGGTTGCTGCATTTCTATCGTTTGAAACATCATATTCCTCGTATCTAATATTCTTTGAATCGAGATATTTTTTTGCCATAGTGCAATATGGGCATGTTGGCGTGGAATAAACCTTAACTTCCATAGTATCTCCTCCTTTATTATTACAATTAGTAAAAACCAAAGGGGCGGCCTTCTGTTTGTCAAAGCTGCAATCATTAAAGGCTCTTAACATATTCAATAATTTTCCTGCCTGCTAAAGCACCTTGTCCCACAGCTGTTGAAATCTGCTTGAAACCACCTGTACAATCCCCTGCAGCAAACAATCCGTCTATATTAGTCTGCTGGTTGATGTCGACAACAATGGAGTTTTCATCCACAAGGATCCCAAGCTTCCTTGCAAAATCAACGCTCGAAGGACTCTCATAAGCAATAAACAGCCCATCTATGTCTTCGCTCGTACCGTCCTTAAAAAAAATCTTCTGAAGGAAATCTCCCCCGTCAATTCTGTAAATCTCTTTGGT
Organism: Acetivibrio sp.; assembly: GCA_035384905.1. Lineage (GTDB taxonomy): Bacteria > Bacillota > Clostridia > Acetivibrionales > Acetivibrionaceae > Hungateiclostridium. The sequence goes on from DAOOJC010000068.1 coordinate 4,222, forward strand.
ATTTATTTTGAATCTTTTTGATGTTTCTTTGTACTGTTCCGACAGCTCAAGCTGTTTTCCGTTTGTATATATCGTTATGTCCTTTGTATATGCTTCCAGTTCAACCGCTTCATGCACCACAAAGTCTTTATATCCTACAACACCGACTTTAAGATTGTTGTAAAAAAATCCGTCACAGGTGGTGCAATAGCTCACTCCTTTCCCTTCGAAAAGCTCCAGATTCTCTATCCTGACCTTTTTCAACGGCTGCCCCGTGGCTATTAGAACAGACTTGGAAACATAAGTAGCGTCCGGGGTCAAAACTTCAAAATAATCGTTTTTCTCAATGCTTATTACTTCATTCTCAAAAATCTGTACCCCGAGCCTTGCCGCCTGCTTCTCACCCTCATTCAAAAGATCTTCTCCTCTTATGGGCTGTGAAAAGCCATAGTAGTTTTCTATTTTTTCTGCTTTCTTAAGGGCACTGTCGCCTTTACCTATTACCAGTGTCTTTAAATTTGCCCTTGCGGTATATAAAGAAGCAGAAATACCTGCCGGGCCCTTTCCAATTATTATAACATCGTACATAATCAATTTTCCTCACTTAGTTTATACTTCCCCTTAATTTTATATTCTAAACAGAAATTTTTCAATAACCCGGTCAGGGTGTATTATCAAAATGCGAACAAAACCTATCAAATTAAAATAGCCCCTGCTTTCCGCTTATAAGCCTTTCCGCCATGATTCCCGCTATTACCCCGTCACCCACAGCGGTAGCGATCTGTCTGACTTTTTTACTCCTGACATCTCCCGCGGCGAAAACCCCGGGAATATTGGTAACCATGTCTTCATCCGTAATAATATGTCCACTTTCATCCATATTGATTTTCCCCTTGAAGATTTCCGTCTTCGGTTGCATTCCAATGTATACAAATATTCCATCAGCCTCCATTTCTTTTTTCTCCCCGGTCTTAAGATTTTCAATAATTACACTTCTTGCTAAATTATCGCCATTTATTTTTCTTATCTCGGAATTCCAAACCACACTGATGTTCGGATTCTTGAAAACCTCATCCTGTGCACCCTTTGATGCACTAAACCGATCCGACTGATGAACGATAGTTACATGTTTTGCGTACCGGGTTAAAAATACTGCTTCCTCAACCGCAGAGTTGCCGCCGCCCACTACCAAAACCTTTGCATCATGATACAATGCTCCGTCACATGTGGCACAGTAGTGCACTCCTCTGCCCCTGAATTCATTTTCCCCATCGGCAGGAAGCCTTCTCGGTGCAGTACCGGTTGCAACTATTACAGCCTTTGCATAATAGTCGGTATCTGCAGTGGATATGTGCTTTTCTTCCCCCTCAAGGCTAATTTCGGATATTTCCTTAAGCTCATCTATCTGCGTACCAAAGCCAATGGCCTGCCTTTTCATATTTTCCATCAGTTCCATTCCCCTAACCACCCCATTGGTACCGGGATAGTTTGCAACATGAAAGGTGGTAGACACCTGACCTCCCACCAGTCCTTCCTCAATGATTACCGTATAAAGTCTGGACCTTGCAGAGTAAATAGCTGCAGACAGTCCCGCAGGTCCTCCTCCGATTATTGCAATGTCGCAATATACCTTTTCCCTTTCTTTCCTTTGGCAAGCACCTCCAATAACAGTCTCTATCTTACCTGCAATTTCTAATTTACCGATATAGCCGTTTAATCTTGAGCAGACCTCACGCCCGTCTTTAAAAAACAAAACAGTGGGACTGTTTTTGATGCCCATGCTTTGTGACAACTGCCGGTTCTCCTGCCGTTGAATTTTGACAAACCGAATATTTTCACCGTAGATTTGGGCCATTCTTTCAAACATCGGTTCAAAATAGCCACAGTGGGGACAGTCTTCCGAATAGAAATATACCACCACTCCAGGCTCGCTTTTTAACACGTCATTCTCAAATTTTTTCTCATTGGAATAAATAATTCCGCTTCTCATAATATACCTCCCGGGAATCATTCATTTTAAATACCTATTTTCCATATTTCCCTTGTCTGGGGTTAATTACACAAAAAAATTTCACAGTTCTGCAACATTTATGCGACCAATGAATATTATGTTAATATACACCATTATAACACTTCAGTTCAAAGAAAACTTCTCGTTTGCAGAAAACTTTCTTGCATGGGAAGTGTTTCAACGAAATCAGCTGCAACAACAAATCAGGAGGTGTAACTTGTTATGTGTGGAGAAATTAATAAAAGCAATTCCAGTATTTTGTTCTTTATACTGGTCTTTCTATTATTGTTTTATGACAGCAGACCGATAGGAGGCATCAAACACACTGTTGATGGGAACGATGATTCTTTGCTGTTTTTCATCCTTGTGTTCCTTAAACTCTTTTATTGCTAAGCATTCGAGTGCATATTGTTCTAATGTATAAACTATTAGGTGCATATTTTTCATTTTATTTATTATCTGTCTTCCAATCTTTCCTCCCTTTATTTTTTTTTGCTATGAAGGTTCTATTTTCAGTAATTTATAAATACAAATTAAATTAGAAAACAATTCCTTGATCTTTTTGTGCATTCTTAACATTACCAATCATTTAAATATGTGATGTTAACAAGCACAGGGTTATACAAATATTAATTGAAAGGATCGTGTTTTATGAGTGATTTCAGCAAGAAAATATCTGAACTGTTCGGAAAAATGGATGAGAAGATGCTGCAGAAAAAAATCAATACAGCAATAGATATGCTGCAAAACGGGGATATTGACGATTTGGCAAAAAAGCTCAACAAAATAGACAAGGACGAATTAATGCAAAAAATTAATGAATTTGATGAATCAAAGCTCGAAAAACTAAACATCGATAAAGATGAAATCCGGGAAAAAATTAAAGACACCGACCTGAAAAACCTTTCACAGCTTTTAGGGGATCA
>DAOOJC010000069.1:0-7099 GCA_035384905.1 Acetivibrio sp.
TAATTAGATCATATCCTTCAACGGTTTTACTTTGTAAAGTCTCATATATATACCTTATCCCGTCTTCAACATACTCCTTTGAGCCTATCCAGTCAGGACAAGTATTGAGAAAAGTATCAAATTTATTGTATATGGCAAAAAGAATACCTCTGGCTTCATAATCAATATCGACCTGAGTTTTATTTACATATTTCGAATCAACATCTGCTTTTCTCCCTATACTCTTAAGATAACTTTGTGCCTGCTCTTCCTGCTGCTTTAAAAGTTCCGGATATCTCTCATGGGATGACCTAACCGCATCATACAATTTTTCCGGAAACATCTCGTAAATTGATTCCATATAACCCTCTCCGTCTTCCGGTTCTCTGTACTCAATAAGAGTAAACCCACCGTTTTCGCTGACTGCAAAGGTCATAACCGTTGGAATCGTACCGCTGCCGCTAATCTTTCTAAATATACCGTCTTCAAAGCTAAACCATCCTACACTGGATAAAGTATATACTTTCACTTCTCCATCCTTTTCCTCTTTATCCAGGATGATATGTCCCTCAGTTAAAAACTCGCCCGTCATGAAAGATTTGCCTTGTGCTTTTATTGCTTGGCTTATAGCCTCCTCAAGGCTTTTGGGCTTTTGAGTATCCTCTTGTATGTTTTGCTCACCTGCGTTGTTTATAGAATCAATGTTTTTATTTACATTATTGTTCTCATCCTTTATTTTTGCACTTATCCTATTGGTAAGGAGTACTCCCCCCAGAACCAATATACAAGCTATCCCCACAATTATTGAAATATTTCTTTTTCTTTTAAAAATTTCCGCCATCTTTATCATTCTAATCCTCCTCTCCATACTCTTCCTGTCATTAACCATACCAAGCAATCTTGGAGCAAGCAATCTTGGAGCAAGCAGTGGCCGCGTGAAATTCTCAATAATTGCTATTAGTGCACTTCCATAGTCTTTATGTTCGGTATGCTCCAATATTGAAAGCACCCTTTCATCAGTGGCGGCCTCCATATCCTGCCGAATGCATTTAAAACAATACCACATTATCGGATTGAACCAATGTACTACCTGAATACCAAGCAGCAGTAAGTTTATCAATATATCCTTTCGCTTATAGTGTGCCAGTTCGTGTAGTAATACATATTCAATTTCCTTGTCGCTAAGTTTTGCTGTTTCCGGCGGCAATATTATTTTAGGTTTTATAACTCCGAATAAAGAAGGTATATTGACAGTATTGCTTACCGTAAGACATAGATTTTTCTTTACTCCTATCCGTTTTTTACATTTTTCAAATACGGTTATTACCCTTTGATCTATATCATAGGTTTCTTTTTGAAGTTTTTTATAGAAGGACAAATAGGTATACGTCAGCCATAACAGCATAAACAATGCACCAAAAAACCAAATAAACGCAATAGTCTTTTTTGCATTGGACTTTATAATATCTGTATTACCGACTGTGTTATTATTAAAATTCTGTTGTGTTGGTATTTCATAATTCTCAGTATTACTTATTTCCTTTTCTGTGGGCAATAGAATGGTTCTTTCATTATAAATCTCAGCTGAGTCGTCAATGCTGCCAATTTCATAGGTCACAGGTATAATATTAAATAAGCTTACAGCACTTTCGGGACCGAAGGGTATGAGCAGTTTCAAAATTAGCACGATCCAGATAAGGTAATGCCACTTTGGGCTTAACCTGTTTTTTAACAGGTTCTTTATTAAAATCAGCACAATACCCACAACAGTACCATAAAGAGAAGTCATCAATACAACACTAAAAATGCTTTCCATCTCTATTCCTCCTCATCCAACAACTGCTTCAGGAATTCCAGATCTTTTTTGGAAAGCTTTTGATCTTTAACAAAACTTGCAAGCATAAGGTTAACAGAACCATTATATAGTTTTTGTAAAAAGGATTTATTGGCATAGCTTTTATATTGTTCCTCAGAAACAATCGGATAATAGATAAAAGACTTGCTGTTTATTTTTTCAGCACCCACTGCCCCTTTTGTAACAAGGCGTGTTATTAAAGTTTGAATTGTTTTTGGCTTCCATTCGGTAGTTTCGGTAAGTTTTTCGATAATCTGAGAGCTGGTGGCCTTTCCAAACTCCCAAAGGATCTTCATAACTTCCAATTCCGATTCTGTGATTTGAGACTCTGCTTTCATATTTACCCCTCCAAATCTGGATTACACAAATCTGGATTACAAATGTAAGTTCAATTATATCTTACACCTGTAATTCAAAATTGTCAAGGTTTTTGTTACACTTAGGATAAATTTTATTCTTTTTTCTCTATTAAAATATAACTTAACGGGATTTGGGCATTCAATTCCTCTTGTTTTCTATGTACTGCAGAACAATCTTTGTCATGTTCTGAAAAATATTCTATTTATTTTGATTTTATCACAAAGCAAACCTGATTACATAAATACATATAATTTTATTCACTAATGAAGAATTGCATCAAAACTTATAAAACACGTTGATAAATTTGATAAAATAACAAAAAAAGCTGCAATTATAGACTGGAATACTTTGCAAACTTTTTATAAAAATAAATATCTTCAATATTGAAAGATACTTCTTGTCTGTAATCTTATTCTTATCATACCTTATATCCATATTTTATCACTATTCATTTTCTCCCATCCATTAATTTTCCTTCTATTGCATTATCTCTAGAGATTGGCATATTTTCAAGTACAAAATAGACCACCCGCTTTATTTAAGTATTAATTTCTTGCAGATAAGTTAAATTACATAGAAGTAAATTTAATAATTTCAATTATTTTGTCAACATTAGAACATAAAACACATTTACCTATAAATTAATAAAATAATATGCGTACAAAAGGATTAAACTATATATGAACAAAATGCTTCTTTGTTTTTACTTCATCGCTTTTGTTCAAAGCTTGCTCGCAAAAAGCTCAAAACAGCATTTTAAGAGCATTAGTCCCAATCGCTTTTGCTCAGATTAATCCGTAAATGGTTGAAACAACAATAAACTGGAGGTTCAATTATGGGATTCTTTGATTTTTTATTTAATAACGGCAGCGGAATTAAGACGGATAACAACATTGGACCTACTCAAAGCAGACCACTGGATTTTCAGCCATATAATGAAGAGTTTTCTATGGATATGACAACAGAACCTTACGGAAATAACATGTTTGAAAGTAATAACACTTTTTCAAATAATGGCGTTGAGCTTCAAGATGCAAGGAACACACTCAGGCTCGTGTACAGCGGTATTCTCGCAAAAAATGACGCAGATGAAGTGTATGCGGTAGTAGGCTACGGAAACAATCTTGCCTGGGAAGATACCGAATCTTATCCCATGCACAAAATAAGCCACGATAAATTCGAGCTTATGCTTCCTGTCAAAAGGCCCGGTAACATCAACATCGCTTTTAAGGATGGTACAGAGAACTGGGATAACAATTCCGGTATGAATTACAGTTTTAAAAACTATGTTTACGAGGGTAGCCAATAAGCTACCCTCCTCTCCAATAACCCAACACAATAAAACTTTTCTAAATTTTATGTATTAAGCCTCTTTAGATTCTTTTTCTACGCTGCCAATCGCAGATTTTACAAACTTGATCTTTGTTTTTTCAACACTGGTCTCAATTGTTATCTCATCATCCTTAATATTTACTATCTTTCCTATAATACCACTGGTGGTAACAACATTATCTCCCACTTCCAGGGCATCAAGCATTTGACTGTGCTGCTTATCCCTTTTTTTCTGAGGAAGAATCACAAATAAGTACATTGCACCAATGAAACCGATAGGAATTATCAGAGTACCTATTAAATTCATATATTCCTGTGGCATAACAAACCTCCTTCTTGTATTATGATTTTATTATATATTTTAATAATTTTAACAACTTTATTTATAACCGAATTTATTAAAGAACTCATTTCTAAAATCACCGAGCCTGTCTTCCATTATAGCTTGTCTGACATTCTTCATCAGATTAATTAAAAACCTTAAATTATGCCATGTGGTAAGCCTTATCCCGAGGACTTCTCCGGCTTTCAAAAGATGTCTTAAATATGCCCTGCTGAAATTTCTGCAGGTATAGCAGTCGCATTCGGGGTCAAGGCTTGAATAGTCTCTAGCATAAGCAGCATCCCTTATAATTACCCTTCCGTTTCCGGTCATTACCGTTCCGTTCCTGCCTATCCGGGTGGGAAGCACACAGTCGAACATGTCTATTCCCCTTATTGCTCCCTCAATCAGGTAGTCAGGACTTCCCACACCCATCAGATACCTTGGCCTGTCCTCCGGAAGCAGCGGTACGGTATGCTCGAGCATAGCATACATTTCTTCCGCCGGTTCTCCCACACTCAATCCTCCAATCGCGTATCCGGGAAAATCCAATTCCAGCAATTCATAAGCACTCTGCTCTCTGAGGTCCTTATACATACCACCCTGCACAATACCGAAAAGAGCTTGTGTATCGGGATTTCGGTGAGTTTCCTTACATCTTTTAGCCCATCTTGTGGTTCTTTCCAAGGATTTTTTTGCATAATCATACTCGGCTGGATACGGAATACACTCATCAAAGGCCATTATAATATCGGCACCCAAATCATTTTGTATCCTGGTAGCCATCTCTGGAGTTATAAAATGCTTGGATCCGTCAATATGAGACTTGAAAGTCACGCCTTCTTCCTTTATATCCCTCAGATCGCTAAGGCTGAAAACCTGAAACCCTCCGCTATCGGTGAGAATCGGCCTGTCCCAGTTCATAAAGCCGTGAAGGCCTCCTGCCTCCTTGACTATATCCTCTCCCGGTCTCATATGGAGGTGATATGTATTACTCAATATTATCTGGGCTTCAATATCCTTAAGCTCATCCGGAGACATTCCCTTAACGGTTGCCTGCGTCCCCACCGGCATAAACGCCGGAGTATCAAAACTCCCGTGGGGAGTATGAACCCGTCCCAATCTTGCTCCTGTTTGTTTACACTTTTTAATCAACTCATATCTAATTGCACCCATGCTCTATCCGATTCCTTAATATATTTTTATAGGTTTCCTGAAAAACCTTTACATTAATGAAATATCAAAAAGTTAAAAACACTCTAAATAACTGCAATTTTATTTATTCATTTTATAAACATGGCATCTCCAAAGCTGAAGAACCTGTATCTCTCCCTTACTGCCGTATTATATGCTTCCATTATCCTGTCCCGTCCTGCAAAAGCACTGACCAGCATTATAAGTGTGGATTCAGGCAAATGAAAATTCGTAATAAGGGCATCCACAACTTTAAACCTGTATCCGGGATAAATAAATATATCGGTCCATCCACTCTCAGGATTCATCCTTCCGCTGTCATCGCCCACCGTCTCAAGCACACGGCAGCTTGTGGTACCCACAGCAATTACCCGTTTTCCCTTTTCTTTGGCCGAATTTATCTTCCGGCAATCCTCTTCGTTTATCCTGTAGTACTCGCTATGCATTTTATGTTCCAGTACGTCTTCAACCTTTACAGGCCGGAAAGTACCCAGACCTACATGCAGCGTAACGTAAGCAATGTCCACGCCTTTATTTCTTATCTCATCCAACAGCTCCTTTGTAAAATGAAGCCCGGCAGTAGGAGCTGCAGCAGAGCCCTTATATTTTGAATATACGGTCTGATACCTCTCAGCATCATCCAGCTTTTTTGTAATGTAAGGCGGCAGCGGAACAATACCGACCCTGTCCAAAACCTCTTCAAAGATGCCGTCATACTCGAATCTTACAAGCCTGTTGCCTTCTTCTACAATTTCTACAACCTCGGCTTTAAGAACACCGTCTCCAAACACAAACTTTGAACCCGGTTTAGCCCTTTTTCCCGGTTTTAAAATGACTTCCCATATATCATTCTCAATCTTTTTGAGCAAAACAAACTCGATTTTGCCGCCGGTTCCCTCTTTTTCTCCAAGGAGTCTTGCCGGAATTACCCTTGTATCATTCAAAACCAGGCAGTCGCCTTCGTTGACATACTCTAAAACGTCTTTAAATATCCTGTGTTCAATACTGCCCGTATTCTTATCCAGCACCAAAAGCCTTGACATTTGCCGGTTCGGAATCGGTTCTTGGGCAATAAGTTCCTGGGGTAAATCATAATTAAAATCGCTGACCTTCATAATTAAAACAACACCGTCTCATACTATATTTTAAGCAAAACTTGTTTTAAATAACCATATGATAGAATAATACATTAAATCAATTCATCCTGCAAGGCTTTATTTGATTAAGGATACATATTTTACTCATATTTATTCAATACATCGCTTTTTGGTCATTTGACTTCCTGAAATCCCACTAATAAAAAAGAGCCAATCATAATTGACTGACCCTCCATTAATTGTTTTATAAACAGTATGAAGCTGTGTACTACAATTATATACAAAATTTAATTTACTCGACCTTTGTCCCCGCAAAATAATGAGCCAATATTTCTTTATAGGTAAAGCCCGCTTTAGCCATTCCTTTAGCACCCTCCTGGCTCATACCGACAGAATGGCCCCAGCCCTTTCCTATAATAGTATAAATCGTTGGAATTATAGGGATTTTCTTGATGCTGCCGGAACTTACCACGCTTACACTGTTTCCCGATGCACTTATGGTTTTTAAACCGCTAGCTGTCATTACCTTCTTTCCTCCCAGCTGTGTCTTCACCGGTTCTCCTTCAACTCCCATAACAAGAGTATCCGCATCGGTAGTAATTTCGTACCATTGACTGTCAAGGCTTAAAAAGCTTCTTGTTGAGCCATTCGTATATATTCTCTCATCCTTGCTGCCTTTAACTACCACCTCAGTGGCTCTTCCTGCCTCGGATCTTTTCGTTATGAAAATTCCCAGAATATCTCCGAGATTAAACCCCCTGTCAATCATTATTTGCTTTATTTTTTGTGCGGTAAAGGATACCTCCCAATTGTAATGCCATGAGTCACCGGATTCATATTTGTCCTCAACACTTATTAGATACGGGTAACCGTCACTACCCCATACATTCTTTACATCCTCCGTCCTGCCTCCGCTTGAGCTGAAATAGAACACCGATGCAGGCTTTCCATTGTATGTAA
>DAOOJC010000070.1:0-7046 GCA_035384905.1 Acetivibrio sp.
CCTGAGGAAATGTACGAAATCGGGTTTGAGGAATACTTATACGGTGATGGACTAGTAGTGATTGAGTGGGCGGATTTGATTGATGATATTCTTCCCCGTGAAAATATATGGATCACAATAAAAAAGGACCTCACACAGGGAATGGATGCCCGGGTCATTCAAATTGAGTTTAGCGGTGATAGATATTATGAATATGAAAAAAAGCTAACGGCAGGAGATGGAAATAAATAATGAAAATATTGGCACTGGATTCGTCGGCAATGGTGGCGGCTGTTGCTGTAATGGAAGACGAGAAACTTTTGGGAGAGTATATGTTGAATCATAAAAAAACCCATTCCCAAACCCTTATGCCCATGGTGAAGCAAATCCTTGGAGATCTTGAGATGGCTCCGGAGGATATAGATGTTTTTGCAGCATCCGTCGGGCCGGGCTCATTTACGGGACTTCGGATCGGAGTAACTACCGTAAAGGCTATGGCGTATGCACTAAGAAAGCCGGTTGTCAGTGTGCCTACATTGGATGCCATAGCATATAATATTCCGATGAGCAGCTATACCGTATGTCCTATGATAGATGCAAGAAACAATCAGGTGTATACCGCTCTTTATGACTGGAAGGAGAACTCATTGGAGAGAATAACCGAATACATGGGAATACCGGTAGCACAGTTAGTCAAAATTATAAAGGATGCGGATAAAAAAGTTGTTTTTGCCGGTGATGCCGTGCAGTTACATGAAGAATTCCTGAAAAATGAGCTGGGAGACGGATGCCGGCTTGCTCCCGGGAGTTTGAGGCTCCAAAGGGCATCCTCTGTTGCACATATTGCTTATATAAAGGCATCCAAGGGAGAACTTGAAAACAGTTTTGATATGGTCCCCTTCTACCTAAGAAAATCCCAAGCCGAAAGAGAATATGAAAAAAAGCTGTGCAATGAAAAAAAGTAAAATAGAATAATACCCTTAAAATATTCGGCTTCTGCGTATATATCTATAAATCACATAAATAGTTGTTTTTTTAGGGGAATATCATTTATGAATAATAAAGATATTTCTTTGATGCTGGTATCTAATTTTTAGTTTAATTTATATAAGGTTTTAAAACAGGAGGGGATATTATGCGGAAAAGAGGATTGGGATTTTTAGTCAGCATTGCTGTAATAATAACCTTGTTTGGGTGTTTTTTAGATTTGCAAGGTAATGCGGCTGCAAATGAGTACAAATTTGATTTCGGTGGGGGTGCTGTAGAATGGGGTTATATAGGTGTTAGTGCTTCCACAGCTTATAGTAAATCCCAAGGCTATGGTTTTAATACTCCATGGAATATGAAGAATGTTACGGCATCGGGCAGTGGCCTTACAAGTGATGCTGTCCAATTCTTGGTATATGGCACAAAAAGCGAAAATACTTTTAATGTCGATCTTGACAATGGGCTGTATGAGGTCAAGGTCACTTTGGGAAACACTCAAAGAGCAAGTGTGGCAGCAGAGGGTGTTTATCAAATAATAAACATGACCGGAAATTGTGCAACGGACAAGTTTCAAATCCCTATTACCGACGGACAATTAAACATACTGGTAACAGAGGGAAAAGCAGGTACTGCATTTACCCTCAGTGCCCTTGAGATAAAAAAGATATCCGATGTTCCTGTAACAAACAGGACAATTTATATAGGGGGAGATTCGACAGTCTGCAACTATTATCCGCTGGACTCAAGTGTTCAGGCAGGTTGGGGGCAGATGCTATCGAAATTTGTCGATACCAACACTTTTCAAATAAGAAATATGGCATCATCGGGTCAGATTGCAAGAGGTTTTCGGGACGACGGACAATTTGAGGCAATAATGAAATACCTTAAGACCGGTGACTTATTCATATTACAATTCGGTATAAATGACACTAATGAAAAAAACTCAACAACGGAAGCACAATTTAAAGAAATTATGACCGATATGGTTGTAAAGGCAAAGGCTACCGGTGCCACTGTAGTATTGTCCACTCCTCAGGGGAGGGCCACCGACTTTAATTCATCCAATGTACATAATTCTCAAGGCAGATGGTATAGAAATGCTACTATACAAGTGGCCGGAGAACAAGGTGTTCGTTTGGTCGACCTTAATGTCTTAAGCTCACAATATTTCACGTCAATTGGCCCGAATGCGACAAGTGTACTGTATATGTCCGGGGACAGCTTGCATCCTAACCGTGAGGGGGCTACCCAGCTTGCCCGTATTGTAGCAGAGGAATTGTCAGACCTTCTGAAAGACACACCTGTTGTTACCCCTGCAAGAACACCTGTTGTGACTCCTGCAAAAACCCCGGTACCGACTTTAAACGACTATCTTTATGGTGATGTTGATGGCAGTGGGACTGTAGATTCCACCGACTGTACATTGCTAAAAAGATATTTATTGAGAAAAGTTAAATCTTTCCCCTATGAAAACGGTACTATAGTGGCAGATGTAAATGCAGACGGTTCAATAGACTCAACTGACTTAACTTTGCTTAAAAGGTTTATATTAAGGGTAATTAAAGAATTTCCGGCAGATAAGCAAAAAAATGAAACAGTAATATACCAGGCTGAAGATGCCATAATATCCAAGGCTTTATTGGAAACCGTTAACGGAGGGTATACGGGAGACTCATATGTGAATTATTACAATGAAGTCGGCGGGTATATTGAGTGGAATGTTAATGCACCTTCTTCAGGCCCGTATGCACTTACATTCAGGTTTGCAAACGGAACAGCTGCCAACAGGCCAACGGAAATAAGAGTTAACGGAAATATTATTAAGTCCGGTATGGATTTTAATTCAACAGGGTCATGGACTGATTGGAATGAAACAAGTGTAGTGGTAGAGCTCAACAAAGGAAATAACGTTATCAGGGCGACAGCTATTGCATCCGATGGAGGACCCAATGTTGACTATTTAAAGGTATCCCCCTCAACTGATCCGGTTGAAACACCAGAACCTGCTGTGACACCGGGTCCTACGTCCAATGAAAAAATATCAATTTACATTGCCAGCGATTCCACTGCTCAGACATATATCTCGTCTTATGCACCTCAAGCCGGATGGGGACAGTTTTTGGGTCAATATTTTACTTCAAATGTTGTAATTACCAATAAGGCAATTGGAGGAAGAAGTTCTAAGAGTTTTGTAGTTGAAGGCAGATTGGACGAGATTTTAAATGTAATAAAGCCCGGTGACTATTTATTTATTCAATTTGGACATAATGATGCAACTATAAGCAATCCCGACCGCTATGCCGCTCCATATACGACATATAAGGAGTATCTTGGCAAATTCGTAGACGGAGCACGTCAGAAAGGTGCAATACCGGTATTGATAACACCGGTGGCAAGGCTTAATTACAAAAACAACAGCTTTGTCAATGATTTTCCGGATTATTGCACAGCCATGAAGCAAGTAGCCCAGGAAAAGAATGTCAAGCTGATAGACCTGATGTCAAAGAGCTTAAATTACTATACTTCGATAGGCTACAATGAAGTATTTACATACTATATGGTATCTGTGAACAATACGGATTATACGCACTTTACAGAAAAAGGAGCTAAGCAGATTGCCCGGTTAGTGGCAGAAGGTGTTAAAGAAACAAATTTGGACATTACAAAGTATTTAAATGCCAACTAACGGATAAAGACTATGACGGAGATATCCGATTACAAAATATGGTTGACATAAACATTTTATTGCGATGTGAATATTAAATTAACCATACCCTTTGAGTTAGTATTTGTTGTAGCAGCAACAGATACTTTTTTTTAGTGGGTTTTCACGAAGTGAAATGACCGAAAAGCGATTGTTTAAAACACTGTAATTCAGGGCTAAAATATGGTAAGATAATTGACGTAAATAGAGTGCGATTCAAATTACATTTAAAGAAATTATTTTGTAGAGATAATTTTGCGGTATTAGCAGTAAAGGGTTTACTTGCATATAATATTCTAAAAACCTCCACAAAGGATAAAAAGGTGAGAATTGATGACTTTTGACGGTATTGAAATATCCTATATGGGAATTGAAGACATCGATGATGTTATGGTTGTGGAAAAATTGAGCTTTAAAATTCCGTGGTCGAGAAATGCCCTGACTGAGGAAGTTACAAACAACAAGTTTGCAAAATATATTGTTGCAAAGGTGAACGGAAGGGTTGTGGGTTACGCCGGGATGTGGAAGGTTTGCGATGAAGGGCATATTACAAATATTGCGGTCCACCCGGAATACCGAAGACAGGGCATAGGCAATAAACTGGTTGAGAACCTGATACTTATAGCCGAAGAAGAAGGCATAATAAGAATGACCTTAGAAGTAAGGAGGAGCAATTCCGCTGCACAGAATATGTACAAAAAACATGGCTTTGTGGAGGAAGGGTTCAGAAAGGCTTATTATGCGGATAATGGTGAAGATGCAATAATAATGTGGAAAGAAAATAAATAGAAAAATTTTAGAGGATTTTAACATATCGGAGTAGAATATAATATGTTAAGAAAACAGCCATAAATGTCTGTAACGGTCATGTGAAAAATCAATGAAATGCGATGGATTTTTGTTATATGACAGTATTAAGTGTTTCGAGTTCAAATTCCGAAATAAATATTAATTGTGAAATTGAAATCTGACCAAAAGCAAGAGAATTTTTAATGTCGATGAGTCTTGTGCCGAGTATTGTGACACTATCGTCTAAGGACTTCAAATAGCCGGATAAAAGGGGGAAAGTGTATGTCACAAATCAAAGGTTTGTCTGCTAATATGCTTAGAAAGGAATGTGACCCGAGTTCTTTAACTTTTGCCAATACTTCGGAGTTGGAACCCCTTGAGGACATTATTGGTCAGGAGCGTGCTGTTCGTTCGATGGAATTTGGACTTAAAATAGATACGCGGGGCTATAATATTTTTATGAGCGGTATGACCGGTACGGGAAAAACCAGTTATGCCGTGAACTGTGCGAAAAAAATTGCAAAGAAATCAAAGGCACCTGATGACTGGTGCTATATATATAATTTTGAAAATCCAAACCAGCCCAAAGCAATAAACCTTCCGGCCGGTTTAGGCAAGGTATTTCAAAAGGATATGGAGGATTTCATAAAGGTTTTACAGCTCGAAATATCCCGGGCTTTTGACAGTGAGGATTATGAAAGGGAGAAGACTGCAATAGCAAAAGAGTTCCAGGAGAAAAGGGCGGAACTTTTGGATGAGTTGAACGAAGATGCAGAAAAGCAGGGATTCAAAGTAAAAACGACAAATGCAGGTATATACTTTTTACCAGTGATTGAAGGCAGGACAATAACTGAGGAAGAGTATGGGGAATTAGATGAGAAGATTAAGCAGGAGATAACGGAAAAGTCAAACATTGTTCAGCTTGAGACCATTGATATAATAAGAAAGATTAAGAATGTGGAGAAGGAAGCGGAAGAAAGGGTTACCGAATGGGAAAATAAAATTGCATTGTTCGCTGTTGGCATGCAGATAAATGATATGAAAGAAAAATACAAGGATTATAAGAAAATTATCAGCTACCTGGAAAATGTTCAGGAGGATATTCTCAAAAATCTCGGTGATTTCAGGGAAGAAGAACTGACGGAGGAACAGCAGATAATAATACCATGGTTAAGAGGTAATGATGCATCGCCAACGGATAAATACAAAGTTAATTTACTGGTGGATAACTCAGCCCTCGAAGGAGCTCCCGTCATCGTGGATTTCAATCCTACCTATTATAATCTTCTTGGCAAGCTGGAATATGAAAATGAGTTCGGAACCATGACCACCGATTATACAATGATTAAAGCCGGACTGTTTCATCAGGCTAATGGGGGTTACCTGATACTTCAGGCAAAGGATGTTTTAAGTAATGTTCAGTCCTGGGAAGCACTTAAAAGGGTTCTAAAAACCCGGCAGATTACAATAGAGAATATGAAGGAGCAAATGGGATTAGTTGCTGTTTCTGCATTAAAGCCGGAGCCCATTCCGCTGAAGGTCAAGGTGATTTTAGTGGGAAGCGAGTACCTGCATCAGGCTCTTTATGAAATTGATGAGGATTTCAAAAAGCTGTTTAAGATTAAGGTAGACTTTGATGCAGAGATGGAGAGAAATGAAGAAAACACAGAAAAACTTGCTCAGTTTATAAGCTCCTTTTGTCGCAGAGAAAACGCACCTCATTTTAACAGAACAGGGGTTGCCAAAGTTGTGGAGTACTGTTCACGGCTTGCTGAGGACCAAATCAAGCTGTCTACCAAGTTCAACGAAATTGTCGAGATATTGTGCGAGTCGTCGGCATGGGCCCAGATTGAAGGAAGCGATGAGGTAAGGGCGGCACATGTGAGAAAAGCGATCAAGGAGAAGATTTATAGATCCAATAAGTATGACAAGAAGCTTTTGGAGTTGATAAGTGACGGAACAATAATCATAGATACTGAAGGAGAGGCTGTTGGAGAAATAAACGGTCTTAGTATACTCGATATGGGTGATTACTGTTTTGGAAAACCTTCAAAGATAACCGCAAACACCTTTATGGGTGGAAAGGGAATTGTAAACATCGAAAGAGAAGTTGAAATGAGCGGAACCACTCATACAAAAGGGGTTCTGATATTGAGCGGATATATAGGTGAAAAATACGCTCAGGATATGCCGCTATCCCTTACGGCAAGCTTATGCTTTGAACAGCTGTATAACGGGATTGATGGTGACAGTGCATCAAGTGCAGAACTTTATGCTATCTTATCAAGCCTTGCGGAAGTACCTATAAAACAAAGTATTGCAGTAACCGGTTCTGTTAACCAAAAGGGAGAGATACAGCCGATAGGTGGAGTTAATGAAAAAATTGAGGGGTATTTCGAACTGTGTAAGCTGCGTGGACTTGACGGTACTCATGGAGTGATAATTCCGTATCGGAACATAAGAAATCTCAATCTGAACGACGATGTTGTTGAAGCGGTTGAGAAAGGTAAATTCAATGTTTATGCAGTAAAGACAATAGATGAAGGTTTGGAAATACTGACAGGAATTAAGTTCGGCGATAAAGGGG
>DAOOJC010000071.1:0-6994 GCA_035384905.1 Acetivibrio sp.
ACAACTGCAATTAGAATTGAAATTCTTCTTTTAACCATTCTCTCCCTCTTCTCCTTTCAAATATCAATTTTATTCTTTTTAAGTTATATGATGATTAATAATGCAATTTACCCACAATTCATCCATTCCCCCTTTTTGCGGATACATTTTATGAGCATTATTTACATCATAAAACTAAGCTGGACTTAAAAAAAACTTTTAATTTATATTAAAATTTAATTGTTATCCCTGTAACTAAAAAGCCATTATCAGCCTCTATTTATTCAATAAAAAACAACAATAAACGTATACTTATATCAAATAAGCTATTTGTAGTATACAAAATCAATACCTACTGCTAAAAAAGCCATGCATTTGACAAGAATTGAAAAGACAATCCGTAAATCAATTCACCAAGGCTTAAATGCTATAACGATAATAATGAAAGGTTTAAGAACACTAGCTATCAGAGAACAATAATATTGATTGCGAAAAAGTGTTTACGCATGCTCAATCACTACTTCAATAATACTACTTTTCTTGTGGGAATTTTAAAATAGGCTGGTAAAATCCTAACAACAAATGCACACAAGCAAATTAAGCAGTCCAAATATTCAGTTTTCAATGAACCAAACCATCAATAACTTTACCTAATATATAAATTTCGCATATATTTATTTGTTTTGGGGGGTAAAAAGAAATCGATTAAAAAACATTTTTTTGACAAAAATACTAAAAAAGCTTCATTTTTTAGTATAAGACTTGAGAAATATTTAATATGTAATGCAAAAAACCCTCTCAATACTTCCCCCACCAACAAAATCCTTTGACGGTTTACAGTAATTCTAAGTTTATAACAATACTAAACCGTATCTTAATTATAATACACATCGTCTTTCTATGCAAGTAATAAAATTGTGTTTGATTAAAAAACCTTGCTGAATAAGAGCTCAAAAACCTCAAATTTCTTGCTTTTCAGCACCTATACTTTTATGAAATTCCGCTGAAATAAAAATGTCTATGTGCCCTGCCAAAGCCCATAGACTGTCATATTCTATCAAGGTATATTTACATAAACTTACTTATGTCTGCAATATAAAATCAAACAATTATTCTTCCTCTTCTGCCGGCGAATTCGCTTCGTCTTCTTCTGCAGCATTATTTACTTCACTGTCTTCGTCCGCAATTTTGTCCGCTTCATCATCACCGGATTCCACATCATCGTTATGGCAATCCCGGCAGTCCTGTGCATCTGCAACAAGTTCGCTGCATGCCGGTGTTTCCTGTTTTGCACCGCATCTTGAACAATAGGCAACGTCAACCTCAAGCTCTGCCCCACATGACGGACATATCTTGATATTTTTCAATTGAAGAATCTGCCGCTTCATTTTCTCAATGTTCTCCTTAATATTTAAAACCTTTTCACAGAGAACTGTATAATTCGAAGGCACATCTTCTCCCTTTTCAAAGGAATCACATACTGCTTTCCCTATTTGTGTATAGATTTTTGAAATCTTGTCTTTTTCCGTTCCGATATTTAAATTGAGCTTTGTAATTTCTACTAAAACACCGGATTTTTTCACAGCAACTTTAGCCGTACTGGCAACTTTCTTTGTAACATCCTTTATAAAATCCATTGCTTATCTCCCCCTCACCCGTATGATTAATTACACTATATATAATACACTAATTTTTAAAAGATGCCAATAGTTTTTATAATTTTTTTAATTAATTAATTAATATTATTAATGTGTTGGTTAATAAAAAGAAAAAACGTATAAACAATTCATGCAATATTGATTAGCTTATGTTTAAAATTTCACCGTTCTTCGGGTTTATGTAAACCAACCAATAGCCAAAAGCACCGTATTTGGGGACGCTCCCCTCAACCTGTGCCCATCTGCAAATATTCCCAAAGGGTTTCTCATCCACCCAATACACTCCTGGAACCCCGCATACTATATATGACAAGTCCCGGGCATCGTCTTCATAAGTTCCCACAATCAAATGCCTGTGTTTAAAATGTGCCATCAGCACCATCGGATTAAAGAGTATCGGAACCTTTATATCCATTTGATAAAGTATATTATTCAAATGGACCGGGCTGGATACCTTCCACCATCTGTATTCCTTTCTCCCTCCCTTAAACGGATTGTACTTTTCAAAGTATCTGTCAAAGCTCTCCGCCAATTCTCTCACACCCGGTCTATGACCTTCGGCTTCGGATTCGTTTTTATTCTGTACCGCGTTACCGGAAATACGGTTTTGACCCTCTGTATTTCTCTCTTCCATGCTTTGCTCCTGCTCGTTCTTGTCTGAATGTTCTCCGGTACTGCCTTCTTTATTTTTTTCTTCATTGTTTTCTATTTCCGGCTCAAAAATCTTTGATTGTTCATTATCCTGAACTGTTATGCCGGTATCGGCGTCTTTTTCTTTATTACCGCCGTATTCATTGTCATCTTCCCTCTGCCCGTCCCCAGCAGAAGTTTTTACATATTTACTCTCTATAACATTCTCATATTTGCTTATCAGTTCTTCAGCCGGAATGTCTTTGTTCTCTTTTTCAATATTCTTGTCTACATCTGAGGCTTTCTTATTATCGGGCTTTTCTGCGGATTCCTCTTTGGTAACCTGACGGTCACTAAGGAATCTCTTCATTTTATGTCTCCACTCAATCTTACTGCCCTTATATGAAACTAATGGACATAACACATTTCCAAAATGCCCATCATCATTTTCAGCCAATACAGCCATAATGTTGAAATCTTCAATAGTTAAGCCCGAACAATCTACATTGGAAGGATTAAAGCTCCAATTCAACTCGCCCCTGCCCTTCGCCAACGGGATTGAGCCCGCACAAACCGCTGTCAAATCGGAATCATCAGCCTTAATCATGTACAGTTTGTAATTTGTTTTAGTATCTTCCTTCAGATTGGATACCTGACAAGACAGCTTCCCCTTTCCATCCCTGACCTCGATTTTTACATATCCCGATGAATCTCCGCCTTCTTTAAACCTTGAATCCTCCTGGTCAAAAATCAAAAATGACCTGAGATATTTGAATTTGTTATTCATTTTTTACCCCCACCTTTATAAAATTAGTCTTGGCCCGATTATACAAATAAAGTTCCATAACCCCTTCCGATTAATTCCTGAAAAATAATCATATTTTAAAGTGCATACTTATATATATGTTGTTTGATAAAAAAATAAACCGTTTAAACTTTTTGAAAGTAAAAAACGGCTTACCTTATATATTAAAGATATTTGTATTTATAAGATGCAATTTTCATTTATGCTTACAGGAATCATTTATAAAAAGCATTCGAAAGCTCTGCAAACTGTGTAATCGACAAAACTTCCCCTCTCACATTCTCGTCAATCCCCAGACTGTGCAGTATTTCTTTGATCTCCTCCTTCGTCTTCTGAAAACCTCCGCAGTTGTACAAAGCATTCACCAGCGTTTTCCTCCTCTGACCGAAAGAAGCCTTTACCGTCCTGAAAAACAGCTCCTTATCCAGAAGCCTTACCGGAGGTGTTTCATTTCTTTTCAACCTGATAACGGTAGAATCCACATCAGGTTGCGGAACAAAGCAATGGGGAGAAACATCAAAGGCTATCTCAGGCTTTGAATAATACTGCACGGCAACCGATAAAGAGCCATAATCCTTCCCTCCCGGTTGTGCCGCCATTCTATGGGCTACCTCCTTTTGCACCATAAATACCATAAGGCTTATGTTATCGTCCTCCTCCAAAAGCTTCATAATAATCGGAGTAGTTATATAGTAGGGCAGGTTTGCAACCACCTTTAACTTTCTGGTTTGAGCTCCTGTCTGAAGCTCTTTGACATCAACATCCATTATATCCATATTAATAATGTGGACGTTCTCAAACCCATCAAGGTTTTCTTTCAGTGCAGGAATAAGCCTCTTGTCAATTTCTACGGCTATTACCTTTTCTGCCCGTTTAGCCAGTTCAACCGTCATGCTGCCAACACCCGGTCCGATTTCAATTACCGTATCGCCGTCAGTCAATTCAGCCGTATCAACTATTTTTTTAACAATCCTCTCATCGGTAAGAAAATTCTGTCCCAGGGATTTTGTCAGTTTTATATTGTGTTTTTGAATCAGATTTCTTGTGCTTTCTGCCATAATTCCAACTCCAAAAAATTTTTTAAAAACATGATGTAAGAAAATTTCTCTGCTAAAGACAATTTTCTTTGAATTGAAGCATTATAAAACAGCCGGGACGATTAATCCCGGCTCAATTACAGTCCCTTTAACTATTTTAGTTCCAATATGTACAGATAATCAATCGTAAAGAATATAAACCTTTACCTTCTTTACTCCCCATTTGTCAACCGCACCCTTGTCGTCCATGTAGAGGTCAATAATATCGCCCTTTACCGCACTTCCGATATCTGCTGCGATTGCATATCCGTAATCGGGAACATTTCCTATGCCTTCGATATACAGCTTGGTTCCCAGAGGAATAACCTTTGGATCTACTGCAACAACACCTTTTTTCACCCGCATGCCTGTATAGGTAATTCCAAAATGGGGGTGATCCGGTGTTTTGCCGGTATCCTCATAACTTGCCGTATAGGCGGTGGCTCTCATTTCCATAACCTTTTTATACCTGAAATTCTCTCCTCTTGAGGTAGTATAGATGGGAATCGTACCATACTCTACAAGCCTGTCTACGGGATTAACCACAACCTTGTGATCCACCAGCAGCCTTTTAACTTCTTTACCGTCTTCATACTCTAACATGTAGACCTTCTCTCTTACTCCATCCTTACCCTCATTAATTACTCTGTACTGCCCCATGTCCATACTGTTGTTGTCCTTATTGACAACTTCGCAGGGAATAATTTCATTCTGGCTCACAAGCTTTCTAGTTACTCTGACAACTTTCAGCCTCATGTCCTTCACAATTTTGTCATCGGGTTCTGCCCCTTCAATTCTGTCAGAATGCGATAGATTAATCGGTTCGTCCCGAAGAGCTTCCTTCACCGTTTCCTTTGAAGTCATCAATTCAATTTCACGCCCATCGGCAAAAACATAAACAGGTACTGCACTTCTTATATTTATGATGTTATTTTCTTTGCTTTGCAGTTTTGTGTCAATCGGAACACTGACATAATCATACTTGCCCAGTCTTATTCCATTTTGCTCTAAAACTTCTTTTACGGTGGATTTCACTGTTCTGACAACCATCCGGTTTCCATCAAGGTTTATAACCACTTCCTTTTGAAAATAGGAAACAGTCCCAACCATCAATGCAATAACGGCCGCAGTGATTACAACTGCCACCATTTTCAATGAAATACACCTTTTGATTTCTTTTACAAGCGATAACACTTTCAATCCTCCTGTTCAAACATTAAGGGACCTTTAGGTATTTTATTCTATATAACCTTCTTTGTCAAATTCCCCTGTTTTGCCCCGGATTAAGGTGAAGGAATATAATGCAAATCTTTGTCGTTACTGAAGCACCAGGTTATTGTCTTTGGCATAATACAAATTAATTATCGTCTTTATCAGAAAAAACTATACCCTTATTTAATTTATGAAATACATAATAAAATGAAATCCCACTGACAAAAGCTCCGGGGACATCGAGCCCCCATCGCTTTTTGGTCATTTCACTTCGTGAAATCCCACTAATTAAAAAGAGTCAAGGAAATGCTCCCTGACTCATTTTTATTAATACATATATCTGCCGCACATATTGGGATTACACGGGTATGGACTTGCCATCTGATGCATTTTGTATTGGTCGGCCCCCTGGCAATTACTCATATATGGGCTGGGTGCCATCCCCTGACCCATAGCTGCATACTCATGCTGCATAAAAGGGCACTGCATGCTTATCAATAAAGGGCAACACACAATCTGCGGAACCATTTGAGGCTGCTGCATTTGCGGTGGTTGAACCTGTGGCTGCTGCATAATTGGCATTGGCCCCAATTGAGGTATCTGTTCCGGCATCGGCATAGCTCCCATTTGCGGCATAGGTTGTGCCTCAGGCATTTGAGGCATTTGAGGTATCTGAGGTATCTGAGGTATCTGCTCCATCCTGTTAACACCTGTCATGTCAGGTGATATCTCCTCAGGTTCCTTATTAAATTTCTTCTCCATAAAAAATATACCTCCGGTCCATATTCTACTTAAACTCAATATTATTATATGTACCGAAGGTAATTTGGTGATAATAAAGTTATGTCAATTTTATTGGATTCTAAAAAGCCTTTTTGCATTGTCTGTTGTGAGTTCTGCTACCTTTTCGAGCTCAATTCCTCTTATGGCAGAAATCTTTTGTGCAACCAGACTTACATAGCCAGAGTCGTTTCTTTTTCCCCTGTGAGGCTCCGGAGTCAAATACGGGCAATCCGTCTCAATCATAAGCCTGTCCAAGGGCACATATTCCACAACCTCCACAAGCTTTTTTGCATTCTTGAAGGTCAATGCACCGCCTACAGAGATATAAAAGTTATTATCCAAAACCTCCCTCAGCATCTCAACACTTCCGGAGTAGCAGTGAAAAACCCCGCCAACGTCCTTCGCCTGTTCGGACTTAACTATATCCATAGTGTCCTTGTGAGCATCCCTGTCATGAATTATTATGGGTAAATCCAACTCCTTTGCAAGGGCTATCTGTTTGGCAAAATGAAGCTTCTGCAAATCTCTGGGCGAGTACTCATAATAGTAGTCCAGACCGATTTCTCCGATTGCAACAATTTTATCGTCTTTTGTAAAGTCTCTAAGAGCTACATATGTATTATCGCTTATCTCACTTGCACAGTGGGGATGCACTCCTACCGCACCATAAACAAAATCAAATTTTTGGGTCAAAGAAACAGTATCCATTGATGAAGTAATATTGGAGGAAGCATTCAATATATATGCAACACCGCTTTCAAAAGCCTTCATTATCGTTTCAAGCCTGTCATTTTCAAACCTTTCATCGTCATAATGTGCATGGGAATCAAAAAACATGTACGTCCCTCCCT
>DAOOJC010000072.1:0-6969 GCA_035384905.1 Acetivibrio sp.
GTGAGGTTATATCCGGAGTAGACTTTATAAAAGACTTTGCAGCCGGGTTGACTAATTTCTTTGGAGGACGTTCCGGATCCTATGAAGGCGAACTGATTAAGGCAAGAGAGGAAGCACTCCAGGAGATGACAAGAAGAGGGAATGCTATCGGTGCCAATGCCATTGTCGGGGTTGATATCGATTATGAAGTGCTCGGACAGGGCGGTAATATGCTCATGGTAACTGCTTCCGGAACTGCTGTGGTAGTTGAGTAATTGAAAGCAGCCTGAAAAATACTCATCCTTGCTCAAGTACGAGATGTATTTTCGCCAGGGAAACCCAAGGGTTTCCCTCGGTGCATGAAATAAGCTTGAAGAAAATCATTCCATAAACATAAGACGTTGGAATCTTTTTCACTTAAATGACATGCTCATGGTTTCCCTGACGTATAGAAGGAGAAAATGGCAAAGCCTAATTTAGGGGGAGTGAGAGGCTTTCAGTTATATGCCGCTTAAATTATCTTGTCAGGCTTTCAGCAGCTATGACACTTTTCAGCTTTCTCTGCATCGGCTTTAGTTTTATGGACCGTACCATGTGGGTGCTCAGGTGGTGCGTATATTGAGTATAGCTTAAGGGGCTTTTTGCCCGTATTAATTATGTTGTGCCATTTTCCTGCTGGAATGAGGACTGCAAAGTCATCACATACTTTTTTCTCAAAATCCAGCTTATCGCGTTTATCACCCATTTTAACAAGCCCTTGCCCCTCTTCAATTCGAATAAATTGATCGACATCGGGATGGATTTCCAAGCCAATGTCTTCACCTGCATTTATACTCATTAAGGTAAGCTGTAAATGCTTTCCTGTCCATAATGCAGTACGAAAGGTTTTGTTTTGCTTTGCAGCATCTTCAATATTAACCACGAAGGGTTTCGGACCGTAGTCTTTCAAGCAGATGGGACTTTTGCAATCTGTTTTCTCCGGTAAGGGCATAAACTGTTCGGGAAGTTGTTTCGGATAGCAAGGGTTATATAGTTGAGGGTTTATGTAGTATGGACATGGATACGGGTTACAGTTATTGTACATATTATTTGGGTTATACATGGGTATTTGAGCCGGATAAGCACATGGATAATTGTGGTAGTTGTTATACATTTTGATCGTTCCTTTCATGGGTTTTATTTATATTTTATGCATTAGATTTATATTAGTGCCTGTGGAGTTTACGTCCGAGACAATTAGATTTACTATAAAGCAAAATTGATGTAATATATATCATAGTATGTAAATTTTTTTATCGCATATTTAAATGCACCATCTTTCAAAAAGCTTGTTTACAATAATGAAAAATATATATACAATATATAATATAGGTGTAAAAATAGTACGATATAATATAAAGGTATGAATAATTATCACCAAAGGGTATAAGGCATGTGAGCCCGAATTTGTCGGGAATAAAGGTTGTAATAGATTTTCGAAGACCGTAAGTATGAAAGTTTATTACACTATAGTGAGGAGCAATTTCTATAAAAGCTTGGTTAATTTCAAAATTCGTACTCGGACAGAATGATTCTGTTGATATAGAGTATCTCAATTGCATACGTGATTTGATTGATAACCAAAGGGTAAGAAGCATGAGTAACTTTATACAGCATGGCCAAATTACCTGTTTGGAGCATAGCCTCTATGTTTCATACTGCAGTTATCTTGTTTGCAGGAGGCTGGGGTTTAACTACCGTTCGGCAGCCAGGGGAGGTCTTTTGCACGACTTCTTTTTATATGACTGGCACAAGGAGATACCGTATAAGGGCTTGCATGGTTTAAAGCATCCTTATGTTGCATTGGAAAATGCTAATAAATATTTCCAACTGAATAAAATGGAACAGGATATTATATCAAAGCATATGTGGCCGTTGACAATCGTGCCGCCCAGATACTTGGAGACTCTCATAGTAAATATTATAGATAAATATTGTGCATTCATGGAGACCTTTAATATCGGTAAACGAAGGAGTATCATCAGACTTCAAAGTTTGTTGTCATTCTGAACAGGAAAAAAGTTCACAAATTCTTATCACCATATCAAAACTTTATTTATTTTCTCTCCGTTTTTGTGCTGCTTTTGCATAGAGATTAAATTCATTATGTGTAGAGCAGTAGAATTCTGTGTCAATAGGCATAGTAATGAGTATATCCTGCTCAACTCCGGATCTTAATAGAATATATAAATATCTTCCAAATAATTATTGACAATAAAGGTTTAATGGGTTAAAACAGTGGTATACAATTAAAGCATGTTGTATATTTATCATAACTTTTTAAAACAAAGGTGAAGGATATGCTTTTAGTATTTATAACAGCAATCGGAGTCGGCGGAGCAACAGTTGTCGGCTCTCTTATAGGGTTTTTATTTGGTAAAATACCGCATAAATATAATGATGCCATATTGGGATTTGCCGCTGGTGTTATGCTGGCAGCTGCGGTGATGGGACTTATTTTACCTTCTGCCGAAATGGGCGGAAAGTATGGGATATGGATAACCGCTCTGGGGATTTTTTGCGGTGCCGGATTTTTAAATATTATGGACAAGGTAACTCCTCACCTGCATCATTTGTCGGGAGTTGACACTGAAAAGCATGAGCATAACGAAGCTCTGAATAAAATATTGTTATTTGTTTTTGCTATTGCAATTCATAATTTGCCCGAGGGATTGGCGGCAGGTGTAGGTTTTGGAACGGAAAACATCGGTAATGCGGTTACGGTTGCCGTAGGTATTGCATTACAAAATATACCGGAGGGAATGGTAATTATCTCTCCCATGCTTCTTGCCGGAGTCAGTAAAAAACGTGCCCTTTTAATCGGCTCGGCTACGGGTTTGGTAGAGGTTGTGGGAACCTTTATCGGTTACTTTGCTTCTTCTGTTTCCGGGCAGATACTGCCCTTCGCATTAGCCTTTGCAGGCGGTACAATGCTTTATATTATCAGTGATGAGATGATTCCCGATACCCATAGCCACGGATATGAAAGGATGGCAACATATTCACTGCTCACAGGATTTGTAGTTATGCTGATTATTGATACATATATCGTTTAGAGGATTATTTTTAAGGCATTCGGTTTATCCTGACTGGTTTGACATAAAATATATAGGGTATTGATGCTCATATATAAGCGGATTGGTGACGAAATAATTAATGTGGCCGGATATTTCAAAAAATCCGTCGGCATATATGCTATAGACAAGGAGAGATGAATATGTATGAAATGAAACCGGAGTATTATACAGGAATTGATTTTATTGATGAGGAGCATACAAAACTGTTTGCTATTGCGGATGAGGCTTATGAGCTTTTAAAAAACCAGTTTATACCCGATAAATATGACTATATAATGAATTTAATCGAAGAACTTGAAAATTATACTAAATATCATTTCCGGCATGAAGAGGAGTATATGAACAGTATCGGTTATAAAAAAATGCTCTCTCACAAGGTTGCCCATGATGATTTTATACAGAAAATAAATGAGTTTGACCCTGACAAAGTCGATAAAAACCCGAAGGATACATTATTGGAATTGGTGGATTTTTTGGCTACATGGCTTGTACTGCATATATCAAAAGCAGATAAACTGATTGCAAAATAATAAAAATATGATATTATTTTATTGTGTGTGGTAACTTATGCCACCAGCGAATAACTATATCAATTGTACAAGGATGGTATGACTATGGAGCAGAAAGCATTATGGAATCTTTCATATGGAGTCTATATCGTCTCAACGTGGGATGGAGAGCGTCCTACCGGGTGCGTGGCCAACAGTGTCATGCAGATTACATCGGAACCTGCAACTGTCGCCATCAGTATTAGCCATGATAACTATACCAACCAGTGCATAGAAAAAACCGGAAAGTTTGCCATCGCTGTATTAGCAGAGGATACGGATCCTTCAATTATAGGAACCTTTGGATTTAAGACCGGCAGGGATGTGAATAAATTTGATTCCATAGGGTATGAAATAAAAGACGGAATGCCGATTGTCAAAGATGGGTGTGCATATATTACCTGTGAGGTTATTGATAAGATGGAAACCAACACCCATACGGTTTTTCTGGGAAAAGTGTCGGATGCGGATTTTATTTCAAAGGGTGTGCCTATGACTTATGCCTATTACCATAAGGTTATTAAGGGAAAAAGTCCTAAAAATGCTCCGACTTATATTGCAGATGGAGGTGAAAACATGGAAAAAAATACAGAAGCGAAATATGTTTGCGGTGTGTGCGGTTATGAATATGATGGGGATATTCCTTTTGAAGATTTGCCGGAGGATTATATCTGCCCCGTGTGCGGACAACCCAAGTCAGTGTTTGTAAAGCAAGATTAAATTAAAAATGTCCTATTAGTTTTTAATTAGCAGAAAATCAATCGTCATGTAATTAAGGTGACGGTTGATTTTTTGTTTTTATAATTAACACCTTGACATCTATATTCTACAAATGTAGAATATAATTAAATATTTTACATGTGTAGAACAAAACAAAAAGGGATTGAATTATCATGATAATGGCAGAACTATTGATGCTCTACGGATCAGGAGAAAAAGGGGAGGATAAGTATGAAAAGACTGTCTGAAAGTGAATTGGAGATTATGCTGGCGATATGGAAGGCCAATGAGCCGGTGAAATCCTCGTATATTGGAGACGTCTTGAGCAGTAAAGGCTGGGCCAAAACCACGTAATTCCATAAAGGACATGGTGGCAGAACTGTATCAAAACTAAGTATAACAGTCTTTTCAACACCTATTTTGATTTTAGCTTGCATGCCTTGACATTTTATGATGAAGAACTAGATCGTCAAGTAAATTTATTAATTGATTATGAGTTTACGTATCCCCGGGAAACTTATTTGATGCATGTTCACAATAAAAGTATTGATAACCGTTTATTCATGTGGTATACTTTATAACAACTATTTGTTATTAAAATATTAAAGAAAGAGGATTACGAATGTTTGTTGTT
This sequence comes from Acetivibrio sp., assembly GCA_035384905.1. Classification (GTDB taxonomy): domain Bacteria; phylum Bacillota; class Clostridia; order Acetivibrionales; family Acetivibrionaceae; genus Hungateiclostridium. The sequence goes on from DAOOJC010000072.1 coordinate 4,998, forward strand.
AGAATGAGGATTAATTATTTTGCTTAATGCAAATAACTAAATAGGAGATAAGGTAAAACTCTATTGTTATAGCTTTTGTTTGTGTTGCCTTGTTTTGAAATTCTTACAATGAACATTCATGCACTTTTCGTATCTTTAATATTTTAAGTAGACTGTATTATACGTAGTTTATAACGTATAGTTATTAAAATGAATATTTAATAAAGATATAGGGTTGCAGATGATGCATGTTCATTTGCAGCCCTTTTTAATTTTAATAATACTGACTATGAGGTGAAAAACATATGGAAGAATACATTATAAAAGAAAAAGGACATCCGGTTCAAAGCGATTCATGGATGAGAAAAATAGCTTTGTTTTTGGCCAGCCAGAATGTTTCGCTGTTTGGATCTTCGGTGGTTAGCTTTGCGATTATATGGTACATTACGCTTGAGACATCTTCCGGGAAGTGGGTTATGCTTTCGGCTATTTGTTCCATGCTGCCCCAGGTATTGATTTCACTTTGGGCAGGTGTATGGGCCGATCGATACAACCGCAAGTACCTGATATTGTTCTCCGATGGTTTTATTGCATTATCAACCCTGATACTGTCCGCCATATTTTTTGCGGGATATAGAAGCATTAGCCTTCTATTGGTGGTATCCTTCATCCGCTCAATTTTTACGGGGATTCAAACACCGGCGGTTAATGCCGTTTATCCTCAGATTGTTCCTGCAGAAAAGCTTACAAAGGTGAATGGAATCAATCAGACATTAAATGCCCTATTGCTTTTATTGGCTCCGGCAGTAGGGGGTATGGTTCTTGGCTATCTTGATATTTCATGGGCATTTATGATAGATGTGATAACTGCGGTAATAGCTATTATTATTCTGTTATTTATAAAAATTGAGAAGGTTTCTCAGCCTGACGACAAATCCTCTGTTTTTGAAAACCTGCGTCAGGGTATTAAATATACCTTTGAAAATAAATTGCTGAAAGATATAATTATTTGCTTTGCAATTTCCTTTTTCTTGATAACCCCGGCTGCGTTCTTAACACCTATTATGATTCAAAGATCTTTTGGCGATGAGGTGTGGAGATTGACAGCAAATGAAATGGTCTGGACTATCGGTTCGCTGATTGGAGGAATTTTTGTTTCGCTTCGAGGAGAGTTTAAGGATAAGGTTCGTACCATAGCAATTTCTCTTATAGCCTTTGGGATAACCTTTGCTCTTTTGGGAGTGGCGAAATGGTTTGTGGTATATCTTTTGATCATGGGACTTTCCGGCTTCTTCATGCCGATAGGCTCAACGGCACAAACTGTGCTTATCCAGGAAAATGTCCAGGAGACAATGATGGGACGTGTTTTCTCAATTATTCAGATTATTACATCTGCATCCATGCCTGTTGCCATGCTCTTGTTCGGACCGCTTGCAGACGTGGTATCTGTTGAGTTGATACTGTTGGTAACGGGAGCTATGCTTGCCGGGCTGGGAGTTGTTGTATCAAGATACAAGATAACTTGAGTTACCTTGGCACCGGATGTAAGAAAATTTTTCTACAAATGAAAAATTTTCTTTGAACGAAGTGTTATAATATTTAGTAATAAAACAGGTGCAGCGAAAACACAAGGAGGAATGTTTTTATGTATGATTTGTTGAAATCGAGAAGGAGCATAAGGAAATTTCAAGACAAGGAAGTAGAAAAGGAAAAAATAGACACAATATTAAGAAGTGCTTTGCTTTCACCTTCTTCCCGCTCAAGAAAGCCCTGGGAGTTTATTGCGGTAACCGATAAAGAGTTATTGCAAAGGCTTTCAAAATGCAGGGAACACAGCTCATCCTTTTTGGCCGGTGCACCATTGGGCATTGTTGTTATTGCAGACCCTGAAGTGTGTGATGTTTGGATAGAGGATGCCTCAATTGCGTCAATCATAATTCAGTTGGCGGCACATTCTTTGGGGCTGGGTTCATGCTGGATACAGGTGAGGGAT
>DAOOJC010000073.1:0-6961 GCA_035384905.1 Acetivibrio sp.
TCATCTGTGAAACCGGAATTAATCTCAGTCCAGTGTAAACCGTCGGATGATATTGAAATAAGTCCTTCATGCCCCACAACTACAAATTTTTCGCCATCCCACACCATACTATTATAGTGAGGGTGTTCATTATAGAGGTTCTTATCCATATTATGCATCTGCCAGCTTACGCCATCTGGGGATGTCAATATTTTACTCCCTATACCTAATACTACATACTTTTCACCATCCCAGGCTATTGCATCCGAAAAAAAGGTATCTTCTTTTGGACCTGTTGCAGTCCACTTTTCACCGTCCTCTGACACCAATATGGATGACGCATTACCTTCTCCGGCAGCAATAAAACGGTTATCATGCCATATTACATCGTTAATATCATAGCTTTCAGCTTCAACTTTCGTTTCCCAATAGTCACCGTCATTGGAAGAAATAATAACGCCATTATAACCAACGGCTGCAAACACTCCATTTCCAAAAGCAACATCTTCAAGATAAGCATTAACATCAACAGCATCCCACTTGTTTCCGTCTTCCGATGACAATATAATATCACTGCCTGTAATAACAAATTTTTCTCCGTTCCATGTTATGCCATCAAGTCCCGCTTCACATTCTACATCCTGAATATGCCAATTTTCTCCGTCTGGTGAAGTCATTATTACTGATTGACCTTCAGTTTGAACACCAAATGACAAAGTTATCATATTTGTTCCTACAGCCACAAACATATTTCCATTATAAATAACATCAGAAAAGCTGCACCATTGCAAAGTATATTTTTCCTTCCACTCGTATCCATCGGTCGATGTCAGTATCTTGCCATCTCTTTTGACAATCACATACTTATTATTGCCATATGCAATGGATGCGATTTCCGATGAATCCAAAGGCAGTTCTTCCCATGTTTTTAAGTCGGAAGAGATGATTAAGTTGCTTCTGGTAGCGGCCAAATACTGCTTTCCATTCCAATGTATTCTTAAAATCCCGTTTTTCACTTCTGTTTTAACCTTCGTCCAGTTTACACCGTCCTGAGAAGTTATAATAGTTCCAGCACCGCCAACAGCCACAAACTTGCCATCGGCATATATAACATCAAACAGGTCAGAATAAAGATCCGAACCAATTCTCGACCAGTTATCCCCGTCTCTCGATACCTTTATGGCACCATCGCCACCCACTGCAACAAATGTATTATTTCCAAAACAAACAGCATAGAAATTGCAAGTCTGCAAATCAAAATTTTTCTCCCAAATAAAAGCAGGCTGTGCGTATGCAGCTTGACCCAAAGCCACAAAAATAATAATTGCAACAAAGCATAAAAGTCCCTTTTTCATAATTATTATCACTCCTTCCTCCAACGGAATACCAAAACATAAAAATCTATTTGTCTTTAAGAATCATTCTTGCGGCATGTATAGCTACAGCAAGAATATACCTGCAGCTCTTTGGTTTTGTGTGGTACCCCGATGTCTGTGTTGTATACTGGCGAATAACAATTACCTCCGCCTGTACGTCGTGCTGAAATTCTATAATAACATTTTTATCCCTAGGAATTTTATTGAGATGCTCCCTGAGCCCAAACCCCGTTTTAGCCGGTATAACACAATAGAAATAAGGGTAACCTGTACCCTGCACCAGATTTATATTTATCTGGGCCTGAATACCGTAAAAGTCAGCCGGCATATCATCAAAAGTAATAGTAAAACGCACATCCTTGGGCATGCTCTTCCCTGTTTTATCCCGGGCGAGCATTAATGCGGGTTTAAAATGTTCTCCTTCCAGCTTGACAGTTCTAAAATACTCTTCCACGCTTTTTATAATATCAATTTTTATACGCAAATTATTCTGCGTGAGAATTCGCCGTATTCCGTTAAACCACATGGGTAATATAAGGATTATTGTGTCGGTCAGTAAAATACTTCTCACTTCAGCGAATTCGTAAAAGCCCGACAAAACCGATGACAATATAAACAACCCCAGTATCAGAAGAATAAACACAAATGCTCCCAAGCCGTTGCTTATATCCAAAACGTCCCGATCCCATTTTTTCGCTTTTTTCTCCAGGTTTTCAATCTCATATATGCGGCCCATATCCACCGTCGTCCACTGTGTGTCGGGTTCAAAAGCCTTAAGCCGTGCACGGCTGTCATAACCCCGAACCAGATTCAAAACGGTTGCACATATTAAAAAGATAGCTCCGGGCCAGGCATTCATCATGACGTACTGAATCAAAAAGCCAAAGGCAATAAACAGCAAATATATAATCATTCTGGTAGAATATGAAATACTCTTTAACACATAAAATTTCACGCTGTCCTGTTTTTCCGGAGGTGGAAAACCCGGTATACGAATCCCGTTATTCATACTGTACTCCTTTCTTTAACATAGACCGAAGGATTTCCATGCACTGTGGAGTTCCCCGCATCCATGTATATTAAAATATAAGGGACATGCCCCCTGACACACCGCAAAATGTTTACAGCTCTTGCATTCTTCAGGTGCTGCTTCCTTGTTCCGTATCCCTTTAGACCTTTTATTAAACCATACAGTCTCAAAGCCTTCTTCCAGAAGATTTCCCATCGGCTCTGACCAGCTTGAGCACGGCAGTACATTGCCTTCAGGATTAACAGAAAGTAATCCTTCGCAGGCACTGCATCCTTTATTCCCAAACCCTGCTGCTATAGGATTAAACAAGCATAAGGGTGTGGGCGAATACCACATAAATTTTACGCCTGTCTCTGAGGCTTTTTTTCGTAGCTTCGATATGATTTCACCTATATCACTGTAGCTAACCGTCAAATCATCGTCATCTCCACGCCCTGCAGGTATAACCAGATTAGCAGAAAACCTGTCGGAGCCCATCTCTTTACAAAATTCAGGATACTTCTCCGCCGATTCACGGTTCAATTTACAGACGGTAAAATGAGGATGGACTGTAATTCCCGCTGCCTTTAAGGCTTTAAACCCTGCTACGGAAGCCTCATGGGAACCAGGTACTTTTGTAATGGAATCATGCACAGAGGCATATGGCGATTCAATACTAACCTGTGCAGATGAAAGGCCTGCCTCGGCAAACTCTTCGGCTTTCTCAGGAGTAATCAATGTTCCGTTTGTTATGAGATTAACCCTCATACCGTTTACTTTTGAGGCATATTTTATAAGCTCCGGAAGGTCTTTGTTTAGAAGCGGCTCCCCTCCCGTAAAGGATACACTCGGCACCTGTGCCTCATGCCTTATTATGTCGAGCACCTTTTTAAACCCTTCGGTATCAAGCTCCTTTTGCTTTTTTTGATGAGTACATCCCGCATAGCAAAAACGGCATTTTATATTACAGGCATAAGTAATTGCCACTTCCGAAAGTATAGGAAGTTCAATATAGCCGGTACTGAATTCAACCCTATGAATTGCAGCAGTTGTATAATTCTCACACACTTCACGATTCCATACACGTAAAAAGTCTGTAAAAAACCGCTCCAACTGCTCCCCGGTATCAGGAAAATCGGAACGCACCTTGATAAAATCATACACCGAGCCACCCTTTAAAATGTGGTCAATAATTCTTGCACCGGTGGCATTAAGCTTAAACGCCTCATTGGGCATTCGAATCAGCACATTGTCAGTAAGCCGCATGTATACATACGGCTTTATCCGGGTCAGAAATTCATCAACCCAGGATAATTTTTGCTTATTCATCGTGCACCTCCACTTACACAAGCCGAGTGACACGCAGAGTGGCAGGCTGAGTGACATGCTGAATGACAGGCATCATGGCAGGCCGAATGACAGGCATCATGACAGGCATCATGACAGGCTGAGTGACATGCAAATACGCCTTTATTCGAATCAATAACCGAATTAAACTTCAGTCTGTCCGGATTAGCAGGTACCGATACCTCATATCTGTTATAGTAATCCCTATATCTATGGTAGCTTACTCCACTGTGATAATAATACCAGGAAGGCCAACTGTCCTCATAGTACTCATCACTATATACCTCTTGGTTCTCCCTATTTAAATCGATATTCTTATTTTTAAGGACTTCGGCAATCTTATCGTTATAGTATTTGCGGGTGGCTTCTATGTCACAGTCCCATGTCTTGTTCTGTACATTATCCACCAGCCTTTGCAAAATGCCCTCTATTTCCCTTTCTTCAAATTCCCCGTCCCTGGCAGCTTCATACATCATCAACTCATATTCATTAAGAACCGATGACGGATCGGCATGCTCAATACGGCGTACCCTTAAGGGATCCCGGGAAACTTCCTCAAGAAATCCCTGATCTATAAGTTTCGAGAGAATAACCGAAAGAATCCTCTTATAAGGAATCCCTATCAAAAGGGCTATCTCAACACCATCCAACCCTTCGGCAATGGTACCGTCCTTTCGGAACGAAGCTATCTCAAGCTTTGGCGGCTCCCAATCATCCCTTGCCCATTGAATCTCATCCAAAGTAGCCTGAGCCCGCACCATGGAACGGTGTTTTTTCCCCGCAGCTAAAACAGTTACTGCAAAAAGGCCTATCATAACAACCACTAAAGCTGTCCTGCCGAAAGATTTGCCTTTTGAATTTCCAAAATCCTGCGGCTGCCAATCATTCCGTCCTTCTTCCAATTCATCTTCCAATTCGTCCTCGTGTTTCCCTTTATCATAACCTGTTACCGTATCATCTATATCAAAAATATCCTCAGAAATAAACTGTTGAATTTTAAAGCTGTATCTTGCCGGTAAATTCTCCCTGTGGAGCTGCACCTGAACCCGGGGCGTTTCATTCAGCATTTGCACCCTGTAGTCAATAAGGTATCTGTCATTCATCCACTGCTCCGTCAAAAAATCATTTTCCAGCAAGAATTGCTCCACCTCTTCTCTTGTACCCGATTCTGCAGGGAAAGCAAGAGGATAATTAATTCTAACGGTATAGTGCTCCATGGGTTCATCCCATTCGGTAGGAGCCCAATTAAACACCATAAGCCTGCGTCCGTCATCCGATGTTGTTTTCTCCAGATAACCTGCCTTTGCCATGTTAGCTGCAAAACGGAATTTGTAGGTGAGGTAATCACCCCCATACCTTTTTTCGCCGGCATTGATAATGTCGTATTTACCGCCGCCAAGATTAACTATGTCAATGGGGTAAGATGTGTTGTCATCAGTAATAACCCATGCATTTTCACGGTCAAAAACAGGATTCAGGCGGTCAAACCCCGACATGGTAAATGCCATCATAGCCTTTCCCGGCACCAGATTATAGCGGACAGTATAATAAACAATGGCATTTCCGTCAGGCTGCAAAATTACGTCAGTTTCCACAAAACCAAGATTGGCAATACTTGAAGCATTAACCTCAACAGGAAAAGGAATAAGTAAGACAAACAGAGTTAAGAAAACAATTATTATTTTTTTCATAATTAGCACCTTTATTATTCGTATAAATTTTTTCCATGCGTATTTTAAAATAAAATGACTTTTACATTAATCCCTACTTTTAAGTATAAAAGTTTTTTCCACCGTGTCAATACTTTATCCGGAGTACATGGGTGTATATTTTTTAAGTAGAAAAATAATATGGAAGAAAAATTGTGAAGTGAAATTAAGTTTTTGGAATATTATTGTTGACATTATTTAATGCAACCATAGTAAATATATTTATTGTATAATTATACAGCCGATGATATAATAACCTTTGTAAACAGCACTTGCAAGGTATATTACTTCGATATAGGATAAAAATAAATATCCCGTTATTTAAGATACTAATTTTGCAGCATTACTTTACTGCTTTTATATATTGCACCAATATACTAATTCTGTGGAAACGATGCCTTAAACAAACAATGCAGTATATCCTTTCAATTCATCCGATCAACAGATTTATTATCAGGGCTTTATCATTTATCCGGATAACTTGTAAGTTCTGCAAAACAAATATTACAAATATAGTATTTTATGGGGAGGTTAAAAGTCATGAAGAAAATGTCAAAACAAGTCTTGGCTGTTATCATGGTTCTTGCACTGGCAATGTCTTTTCTTCCAACAACGGTTGGTGCAGTTGAACCCGATAATTCGCCCGGGGTGAATGATTCTCTTGACACAGCAATTCTTTCTGAATCGTCTTATTCACCCAGTGTTTCCGAGTCGGTTTATTCCGATGTAATAGTTCCCACTGCCGTTAAGCCATCTGTTGGCGGTGCTTTGCAAGTCCTTGAGGTGGACGGCAAAAAAACCCTGTGCGGTGAAAACGGAAATCCGATTCAACTCAGGGGTATGAGTACCCACGGTTTGCAATGGTTTCCCGAGATCCTTAACGACAACGCTTTTGCAGCATTGTCCAATGATTGGGACAGCAATGTGGTTCGGCTCGCCATGTATGTTGCAGAAAACGGATACGAAAAGGATCCGGAGCTTATAAAGCAAAGGGTTATAGACGGAATCGATTTAGCCATCGCAAACGACATGTATGTAATCGTTGATTGGCACGTACTTAGCCCTGGAGATCCCAATGCTGAAGTGTACAGCGGAGCTATGGATTTCTTTGACGAAATTTCCGATCTTTATCCGAATAATAAATACATTATCTATGAGCTGGCAAATGAGCCCAACGGCACTGATCCCGGTGTTCCCAATGATGCTTCAGGCTGGGAAGCTGTAAAGTCTTATGCAGAACCCATTATAGAAATGCTTAGGGATAAGGGAAATGAGAACCTCATTATCGTTTGAAGTCCCAACTGGAGCCAGCGTGCCGACTTGGCTGCCGACGATCCCATAGATGATGAAAACACCGTATATACGGTTCATTTTTATACCGGTACCCATATGCCTGCTTCAGACAGTTCAGACAGGAATAATGTTATGAGCAACGCCATCTACGCAATTGAAAAGGGCCTTGTCCTTTTTGCCTCCGAATGGGGTACCAGCGAAGCAACCGGCCACAATGGACCTTATTTGGCAGAAGCCGATGTGTGGCT
>DAOOJC010000074.1:0-6864 GCA_035384905.1 Acetivibrio sp.
GAAAACATTCCGGTAATTTTCCGTCCTTTCCATGAAGCCGAAGGCTACAACAACACTGACGGTTCCGGTGCGTGGTTCTGGTGGGGTTCCGGAGGTGCAGAAGTTTTCAAGGAACTCTGGAAGCTTCTTTACACAACCCTGACGGAAGAATACGGCCTTCATAATTTAATATGGGAGGTAAATCTTTATACCTATGCAAATTCCTTTGAATGGTATCCCGGTGATGAATACGTAGATATCGTTGCGTATGACAAATATGAAGGTTCACCTTACAAATGGGGTACAAGTGCTGCTTCAACAATATTCCTCACCCTCGTGGATTACACAAATGACACCAAGATGGTTGCTATGTCTGAAAATGATACCATACCGGACATTCAAAACATAGTCAATGAAGGAGCCTGGTGGCTGTATTTCTGCCCCTGGTACGGTGATTTTATTCTCAGTTCGAGCAAAAATGACCCCAAGCTTTTAAATACCATCTACAACAGTGAATATGTAATCAGTCTTGATGAACTTCCAAAAGACCTTTACGAATACGATGATTCACCTGCTTTTACTTATGGTGATTTGGACGGAGACAGTGAAATCAATTCCACCGATCTTACCATGTTGAAAAGATTTATACTCAAAAAATTAAAAGAACTTGGTGTTCCGGAAGAAGCGGCTGATTTGGACGGAGACGGTGAAATTACTTCAACCGATCTTACTATATTGAAAAGATTTATCCTTAGAAAAATAAAAGATTTTCCAGTTAATCAAAAGTAACGGGTTCAACTGTAATGTATGAAAGAAGTATCCTTAATGGTTCAAAGGATACTTCTTCTTGTATCAGTCTGCAAAATCATGTTTTGCATGCCGGTAGCCATTTATAAACTCGAGATGCATTGTTATAACTTCCAAAGTTGAAGATTTGCTGCATAGCCCAATATTTCAAAGCTAAACAACCTGCAAAAGCATCGTAACGCCTGTTATTTCATTCTCCAATTCATCGCATTCAGCCTGCTGGCTTTCTATGTAGCTGTCAAAAAGATATACCTTATCCGGATATCTTTTTTTCAGTTCATTGGCCCTCTTTATTATAAATGACTGCTGTTCATCGTTAATACTTTTTAGTTCATCTTCTTGAACAATCCTTTCATCAAGAAGTTTCACTCCCAAACTTTCAAAAATCTTAAGCCATTTTTCCCTTGTAAGATATTTATCGTCAAAATCATCCTTTCCATAAGCATCGTCAATAAATATGTAACCACCGCTTTTAACTGTTCGTGTTAACTTTTCCACTGTCTCTTTCGGATTGCCCAGCACATCTCCGGCAGCACCAAGGATAACAATATCGTAATCCTTTTCTTCTTTGACTGCTTCGTTTATGTCTCCAACCTCAAACCGGCACAGTTTCTCAACACCTAACTCTTTTGCTTTGTTAACTGCAAATTCAATAAACTCAGGAATAATGTCAATACCCTTTACCGAACAGCCTAGTGCCTTGGCCAAATAAACACTTACAGCTCCTTTACCGCAAGCCAAATCGAGAACCCTCGTTTTCTTCGATACCTGTATATTCTTCGAAGTCATTTCAATAATGTCCCTGGGTGATGAACCCAATTCCCACAAATCCTGCAATAAATACGGCAAGTAGGGTATCAGTTCCGTAGATTCCGCTGTCAAAGACTTGGCCAGTTTTTCTTCAACCGTTGACATAATACACTCTCCTTTTTATACCCAATTATGCATTCTGCTATTTTTCAGCTACAACAAGCATTTCAAAATCCTCAGTTGAAAGCTTATCCGCTCTCGAATATGATGATACAACCCTGTATGACGGTTATTTGTCTATATATTTGCCCAAAAAATCCGCAAAATCTTCGCTCACTTCATATCTTGAAATGAAATCGATGTTTATATAATACGGAGAATCGAAATATACACCCTTTTTATTATATATCCTGATTGTTACAAGATTCTCCAACGCCGCACCGGCAGAACCCTGACCGGCATGCGACACTCCAGACCCGGTATTGCCCATATCCATCATACCATCGGATGTATTAGACTGCGAAACCTCGTTTGCTATGGGTGTATCACCTGATACTGCACCTACTTCACCCTTTTCAGGCATTTCCAGCGGCAAGTCCTCTGCAACGCCGGTCCCGTCCGATGCCTGATCCATTGGCCGGTGCTCACTGCGGTCAATTTGGTCCGGTGCTGTCATATCCGGCTCAACCGCATCAGGAGGGTCTATCCTGTCCGGCTGCACATTATCAATTTCGATGCCTTTACCGGAATCCGTATTTCTGTAATTGAATATGCTGTCGAAATATTTATCGCTGGAATTCTTCAATACGGAATAAAAACTATAGAACCGTTCAATCTCATCCCTGTCCGTTATTTCTCCTAAAATATCCGTCCGACCTTGCAGTTTGCTTTGCTCCGAGTGGCCTATGAACTGAATTTTTGCTATATCATCAGCCCTGTCAATGCCAAACAGAGCCAGATATCTGACTGAATCTTCATCCTGATTGTTATTATAGCTTTCAAAAGTAAAGAACCGGAAAAGTTGATATTCATCGTCTTTTTTTACCGCAACCACTGATTCTCCGCCGGCGGGAATATAGCTGTATACTTCATTTCCTATCAGACTTTTATCGGGACCGGCTGTTATATCTGCGATTTTACCGCCGATATCACTTTCTATGACAGCAGTTGGCAGACCATACTCGGCCCTCAATTCGTCGGATAATATTATATAATGTCTGTCATCAATCTGAAACTGGTTCAAAAGCGGGGCAATTGCGTCCTCCCTTCCCATGCTGACATCATTTTCTACACCATATGTCAGAGATGAACCACGATCATGTTTCTTCGACATATGGTTGTAAGTCAGCAAGCCTCCTACTATCACAGCCGTTAAAACCAATGCAGGAATGGCTTTTTTAAAATTAAACAATGTCACAAAGACTCCCTTCCTTCTATCCGAATTATTCAAAACATTATCCAGCATCCTCTTTTTTGCAGATTCACTTGGCTTAATCCGATCAAAAGAATTCTTAAAATCCTCTTTTTTCACTCAAAATCACCTTCCATTTCCATTTTCAAAAGCTTTCTGCCTGTGTGGAGATAGCCTCTAACTGTGGATGGATCCTTTTCCAATATTTTTGCTATTTCTACAGTAGAATAGCCTTCATAATAATATAAGTATATGGCGGCCTTGTATTTGGCGGGAAGTTCCATTACCTTTTTAAGAACACCGTCTATATTAATTGGCTGCTCGACAGCTTCTTCTTCCACATGATTGAAGCCCACTGTTTTCGACCACCAATTCTTAAAATGATCTTTGCATAGATTTGTAGCTGTCCTGATTAGCCATGCCTTCTCATGCTCTTCGCTTTGAAAAACCGTTTTGTCCTTCATAAGCCGGATAAACGTGTTTTGAACCATATCCTCCGTATCGGACCTGTTTTTCATAAACATGAAACAAATGCGGTAGACGGTATTTACATGGCGTTCATAAATCTCTAACAGCTCTTCATTCGTACGCAATAAAGAACTCTGCAATTGACTTCCCCCTTTCACTATTAATACGATTGAAAACGCAAAAACGTTTTGTAAATTTTCATGTAAAATATGGGGTTATAAGTGACCTGTTGCATCCTTTCGCAAATCTAATCGGATACCTTTTAGAACTGTGTTTATAAATTTGCCCATTTCCATAATGTATTGCAAACTTTATGAAATCTTTCCCGAAGTATAGGTATCAGAAATCCAAAGGGGACAAACATAAGTATAATTTCTGTTCAGATCCCAATATAAAGTACTTCTCAAAAAAATATATACTCATAATCAACACCCTTTTATCCTTTGTTTATATGCCTGATTATATATCATATTATTGCTGATATCAAAGTATTTTCTTCCCACGGCTAACGGATGAATATAGGGGGTTTAGCGTTTTTATTCATCGATACCGTTATATACAGCTATTGCATCGGTAATATTATATTGTTCCGAATGCTGATTCCCTTTTGCACCGGCTGTAATCAGAATATACTCATGTTTGCCGACTTTAGCCAGACTGGCAAGGCATAGGCCTGCCTTATCGGTATATCCGGTTTTACCTCCTAAAATTTCCCCATCGATAATATTTTGATTTTTAAATTTGAGTTTTTCAAACATGGTACTGTAATAGGTTATTCCGTCAGGGTGTATATTCGTAGGTCGCGTTGAATGACGGGACGAAGTAAAGATCTCCCTGAATATTTCATTTTGTAAAGCATAGCTTAAAAGAACAGACAGATCCTTGACTGTTGTGTAATGGTTTTCGTCGTGAAGTCCAGTTGAATTTTCAAAATGAGTATTATTCATGCCAAGCTCTTTTGCCTTCTGATTCATCATCTCTACAAAATTTCGTTCCGAACCCGCAATTCGTTCTGCAAGCCCGATACAGCACTCTGCACCGCTTGGAAGTATTGCCCCGTACAAAAGGTCAATCACTCTTACCCTCTCACCCGGTTGGAAGCCTGCCATTGATGCGTCTGCTTCATACAGCCCCTGAAACATAGAATCGGTAAGTTTTATTTCTTCCTTTAGATCCGGTAAATTTTCTATCGCAACGATAGCTGTCATGATTTTGGTCAAAGAAGCAGGGTAAATTCTTTCTTCGCTATTTTTTTGCATCAGGACGGCACAATCATCTAAACGGATAAGAATCGCATTAGAACTGCTGAGTTTATCGGAAGATATTGAAACAGAAGGTTTGGGTATTGTATCCGATGATAAATTCGGCAAGATTTTATTACCATACTCTTCCTCAAGTATATTACTATTTTCCGGAATAACGATATATTTGCAAACAAAAAAAGTAATTCCGGCTATCAACAAAAAAGTTATAAATATACTTTTCCTCGACTTTTTCTTTTTAAATTTTTGTACCATATCAAACATCTCCTAACTCTGTGATAATATCATTTAACCACAGAATGAGGAGCCATATCGGAATTTTATCTTATGAACTTCTTAAGATTTTCTGACTTATGAATAAAAAGTTATTTCTTTATAAATTATTTTTTATATTGGAAGCTTTACTGTAAATGTAGTTTTTTCCGCATTGCTTTCCACAGAAATTTCCCCGTCATGAGCCGTGACAATTTCACGGGCAATTGCCAATCCCAGCCCAGCTCCGCCGGTGTTTGTGGAACGAGCCGAATCCAACCGGTAAAACTTTTCAAAAATGGTTTCAAGCTTTTGAGAAGGGATGGGATCCCCCTGATTTGTGAAAGTAACAATGACTTTATCCTCCTGCCTGTCTGCCGTAATATCAATAATGCTGTTCTCATAACTATAGGAAATTGCATTTTTCAATATATTATTGAAAACACGGGCAAGCTTGTCTCCATCCCCTGCTATAACCAGATCCTCCGGGGCATTGATGGTAATCTGTTTTCTAAAAGGTGCAAGCATGGGATAAAACTCGTCAGCCAGCTGTTGAAGCATAAATGCGAGCTTTATATTGCTTTTATTCAATACAATGGACTGCAGGTTGAATCTTGTAATTTCAAAAAACTCATTAATCAGCTCTTCCAACCGGTATGCTTTCTCTAATGCTATAACGGTATATTTCGATCTTTGCTCTTTCGGCATATCCGATGCTTCATCTAAAAGACTCAAATATCCGATTACTGAAGCAAGCGGTGTTTTCAAGTCATGTGCCAGATAAGTAATCAGATCGTTCTTTCGCTGCATTTCCATTTGCATAAGCTGCTGATGCTTTTGTGCAACCGATTTTATTTTTAGAAGCTGTCTTTCAATTTCGGAATATTCTTTTGGTAATGTTAAGTCATCAGTACCTGATGTCATGAAAGAGTCCATAACACCGGTAATAAAAGATATCTGCTTTTTTCTTTTATAACGTGAATATAAATAAGTTGAAAGGCCCATACATAGTGCTAAAAATGCAATAAATGCGACAAATGCATAGATGATAAATTGTTTTATTTCATACCAACTTTTGAATATTATCGCTATTTTCCCTTGACCTAAATGTTCCGGTTCAATAATAAATTTATTGTATATCCACTCTTTAATTATTCCGTTAAACCCTTCATCCACCAACCGTACTGTGCCCAGACAAAACAGAATAACTGCGGATATAATAAAAAAAACTTTTAGTAAGCTATTAACATTATTTTTCAATTTTATATCCGACCCCCCATACCGTTTTAATATATTTGGGATGTTCTTTGCTGTCGTTCATTTTCTCTCTTAAATGTCGAATATGAACCATTACTGTATTATTGCTATTGCTAAAATATTTGTCCCCCCAGACTTCACGGAATAATTCTTCTGAACTGACTACGTGCCCTCGGTTGGAACATAGCACCCATAAAATAGCAAACTCCGTAGGAGTAAGTGCAAGCTTTCTTTCGTTTAATGTACATTCATGAGTATCCTTATTGATAACTAAACCGGCAAATTGAATTATATTTTCCTCCTGTAGCAATTCGGCAGAATTGTATTTAGTAAACCTTCGGAGCTGTGCCTTGACACGGGCAACAAGCTCCAAAGGCCGAAACGGTTTCGTCACATAATCATCTGCCCCCAGGGTCAAACCGGTAATTTTATCGATTTCTTCTTCTTTTGCAGTCAGCATAATAACAGGAAAATTGTGCTTTTCCCTGATTTTCCGGCAGAGGGTAAAACCATCAATATCCGGCAGCATAACATCAAGTATTGCAAGCTCTAACTGATTTGACTCAACATATCGCAACGCATCTTTACCGTTATAAGATTTGTATACTGTAAAACCTTCATTATTTAAGTAAACTTCAATCAGATCCGCTATGGACTGCTCATCATCTACCACTAAGA
>DAOOJC010000075.1:0-6842 GCA_035384905.1 Acetivibrio sp.
TTTTAGCATAATTTTCATTTATCGTATAATTTGTTCTTTAAAAGGAAGAAAATTTTTAATATAATAGATAATACAATATATATGTGTCTCTCTTTTTTAGTCATCAAAACGTGCCTGTCGTTGGGGGGTAATATTATGAAAAAAGAAAACTGTGTAACGATAAACTCTCAGTTCTTTAATAGTTATTCGAACGGTACTATGAAATATCTGCCGGTTTTCTTAACAGAAGAAGATATAAAGAGTTTGAACTATCCTGAGATTCTTGAAGAAATCCTTATGAAAGCGGACCGTTTGACATTAAATTACCCGGAAGTGCTTGACGAAATATTGAGGAAAGTTGATGCTTCTGTCTTTTCTTCAAAGTCAGGTTCTGTCCTGTCGGCATTAAAATCTTACAGTCAAACTTTATTAGAGAATAACAGCATTAATCTCAAGACTGTTGCAACAGGATCTGCCATGGCACTTCTGCTCATTTATGCCAGCAAAGGTCTGGACAACAAATCTCAACTCGACATAAAAAACAGTTTGATTAATTCCATGGGATATTCTCAATTAACGTCAAACAGTACAAGCTTTCAAGAAGGTAGTTTTCAAGAAGTTGAAGAAATGATATATGAAACAGTAAAAAGTGCCCCTCTACCGAATACTTTGGTTTGTTCTGCTGAAATTCCTTTTGATGTGAATATTAAAAAGCCGGCATATGATATGCCTGTGCTGGCATCGCGAGGCAATTCAAAGCCTGAAGTCATAAGCGGTACAGCCCTTTCTGAATTGAAGAAAATGGATTCTTCAGAATTGATAAAACAAAGCAAAAAGAAATTTCACATGACAGCCACTGCATACGATTTATGCTATAAAAGCTGCCGCAAAACAAGAGAACATCCCGCATACGGAATTACCGCCTCAGGAGCCCGTGCCACAGTGGGAAGAACCATTGCCGTTGATCCTAAAGTAATCCCATTGGGAAGCAAGGTATACATAGTCTTCCCGGAAAAATACAGCCATTTGAATGGAGTATACATTGCGGAAGACACCGGAAGTCTCATCAAGGGTAATAAAATCGATGTCTTTTTCGGAGAAGACAATCCCGGAGAAACGGTTGTCAACAAGAAAGCTTATGAGTTCGGACTGCAGCTGGTTGAAGTCTATCTTTTGGAGTAACGCAAACTAATCCGTTTTCTTTTTTAATTCACTGATTTTATCTCTCAGCTCTGCTGCTCTTTCGAACTGGAGCTGGGCTGCAGCATGTTTCATTTCCTTCTCAAGCTTGTCGATAATGCTCTGAACCTGTTCCTTGCTCATGGATTCTTTATCACCCCGGATAAAGTATTTGGCATCCTCTTCTGCGATCTTAGAAACTTCAATTACATCCCTGATGCCCTTTTCAATGCTTTTTGGAGTAATTCCATGCTTCCGGTTATACTCCGATTGTATCCCTCTTCTTCTGTTAGTTTCGTCAATAGCCTTTTTCATTGAGTCGGTCACATTATCCGCATACATAATAACCTTGCCCTCAACATTTCTGGCCGCTCTTCCTATGGTCTGAATCAATGAAGTTTCCGAACGCAGAAAGCCTTCCTTATCGGCATCCAATATTGCCACAAGGGAAACCTCGGGCAAATCCAAGCCTTCCCTCAAAAGATTAATCCCTACGAGAACATCGAAAACCCCAAGCCTCAAATCACGGATTATTTCCATTCTTTCAATTGTGTCAATATCCGAATGAAGATATTTTACCTTTATATCCAACTCATTCAAGTAGTCTGTAAGGTCCTCTGCCATCTTCTTTGTAAGGGTGGTAACCAGTACACGCTGTTTACTCTCAACCCGCTGGTTTATTTCCCCGATAAGGTCATCAATCTGCCCCTTAACCGGCTTTACTACCACCTCAGGATCCAAAAGTCCGGTAGGCCTTATTATCTGCTCTACTATTTGCTTCGAATGCTGTTTTTCATACTTAGCCGGTGTTGCACTTACAAACACAATCTGGTTTATTCTCTCTTCAAACTCCTCAAACTTAAGGGGTCTGTTATCGAAAGCCGAAGGAAGCCTGAAACCATAATCTACCAATGACTCCTTTCTTGATCTGTCTCCGTTATACATGGCACCGATCTGGGGAACCGTTACATGGGATTCATCAATTATCAACAAATAGTCATCGGGAAAATAATCAATAAGGGTATAAGGAGCACTTCCGGGTTTTCTTCCGCTAATATGCCTCGAGTAGTTTTCTATCCCCTGACAAAAACCAACCTCCTGCATCATTTCAATATCATACCTTGTCCTCTGTTCAAGTCTTTGTGCCTCTAAAAGCTTGCCTTCGGATCTAAACTCCTTCAGGCGTTCCTCCAATTCCTGCTCTATAGATTCTATAGCCCTGTCCATTTTAGCCCGGGTTGTGGCATAGTGAGATGCAGGAAATATAGCAGCATGGGACATAACCCCGGTAATTTCTCCTGTAAGGGAATCAATCTCTGTAATCCTCTCAATCTCATCACCAAAAAACTCTACACGAATAACCTTATCGGAAGAAGACGCCGGAAATATCTCAAGAATATCTCCCCTTGCCCTGAATTTTCCTCTTCTAAAATCAATATCATTACGCTCATACTGAATATCCACCAGCTTCCTTATGATATCATCCCTCTCCCTTGTCATACCCGGCCTTAAAGAAAGCATAAGATCAGTGTAGTCCTCGGGGTCACCCAATCCGTATATACACGACACGCTGGCAACTATTATTACATCCCTTCTCTCAAACAAAGCAGCGGTAGCAGAATGTCTCAGTTTATCAATCTCATCGTTTATGGAAGAATCCTTCTCAATATAGGTATCCGTGGATGGAATATAAGCCTCGGGCTGATAATAATCATAATAGCTGACAAAATACTCAACACAGTTATTCGGGAAAAATTCCTTGAATTCGCTGCATAGCTGAGCTGCCAGGGTTTTATTATGTGCTATTACAAGGGTAGGCTTCTGAACCCTCTCTATGACATTCGCCATGGTAAAGGTTTTACCCGATCCTGTAACACCTAGAAGGGTTTGTGCCCTAAATCCTATATTTATTCCCTCAACCAGTCTGTCCACCGCTTCAGGCTGGTCGCCGCAAGGCTTGTAATCGGATACAAGCTTAAACTTGTGCATAAACACACCTCAATCCCGATTTCTTTTTTAAGAACTCACAATTTATAACTCAAGCTTTACCTGCCCGTCCTCAATGTCTTCATTTTTCAGATAGCAGCCTATTGCAGGAATATTCTTTGTTCTGTAATAATCAGGATCTTTAAAGGAAACCTCATTAATCTTTTTTATCCGGTTCATTATGCTGCCTTTTTTCGCCTTCAAAACCTGAACTCCCTGAGAATCCCTGGTGGACTTTGAATTTATACTGTCGGTATTGAAAATCAAAACCTTGTTCAAGCTGCTAAAAGCAACCAATTCTTCATCTTCAATAATGTAGTCCATATATACAACCGGAGATAATCCGCAATAAGCGTTGGAAAGCTTTCTTCTGTTTGTCTTGGTAGCATAACTGCCCATATCTATCTTTGCCACCTTACCGTTTTCATAGGCAAAAATCATATAGCCCTTGCAATCGTCGGTTGCAGCCATATATATTATTTCTTCGCCGTTTTCCAGTTCCAGCAGATTAGCCAGATACTCTCCAAGACTGCTTGCCTTACAGTCTTCAACCTCAAATATCTTAA
Source organism: Acetivibrio sp. (assembly GCA_035384905.1). Taxonomy (GTDB): domain Bacteria; phylum Bacillota; class Clostridia; order Acetivibrionales; family Acetivibrionaceae; genus Hungateiclostridium. Next base: position 3,711 of record DAOOJC010000075.1, read on the forward strand.
GCTTGTACACCGTCTGCTTGTTTGAAAACAGCAGCAGTTCAGCCTTGTTATGGGTTTCGACTTCCTGCACGATACAGTCGTCATCCTTGAGCTTGTGCTCAGAACTGCTCCTTAATGACGTCAAAGGAATCTTTTTCAGGTAGTTATGCTTGGTAAGGAACAGCTTCAGATTATAATCCTCTATCAGGTGGTCACTGGTTATTTCCTCAACATGCTCTTCATGAATAATCTCAGTACGCCGGGATTGCCCAAATTTCTTGGACACATCTTCCAGTTGTTTTATAATAACTTTTTTAATTCTTTTGTCACTGCTGTGCAAATCCCTAAGATCTGCAATTTCCTTCTGAAGGTTTTCGATCTCGCTGATCCGGTTCAAAATATATTCCTTGTTAAGATTCCTCAGCTTTATCTCTGCAATAAAATCAGCCTGCACCTGATCAATGTCGAACCCCTTCATAAGGTTAGGAACCACCAGGGCCTCCTCCTCAGTATTTCTGATAATGCTTACTGCTTTGTCAATATCAAGAAGTATCTTTTTCAATCCCAGTAAAAGATGAAGCTTATCCGATTTTTTTTCTATATCAAACAGTGTCTGTTTTTTTATGCAGTCTACCCTGAAAATGATCCATTCCTTTAAGACTTCCTTAATCCCCATTACTCTAGGGCGGCCTTCAATCAATATGTTAAAGTTGCAGCTAAAGCTGTCCTGTAATGGCGTAAGTTTATAAAGCTTATTCATTAATGCATCAGGGTCACTGTTCTTCTTAATATCCAGTGTTATTTTAAGACCGTTTAAATCCGTCTCATCTCTGACATCTACAACATCCTTAATCCTGTTGCTCTTCACAAGCTCTATGACTGCATCAATAATAGCCTCTGAAGATGTTTTGTAAGGTATCTCATATATCTCAATACAATTATTAGTCCTGTCATATCTATATTTTGCCCTCACCTTAAAGCTTCCCCTGCCGGTATCATATATTTCCCGCATGTCCTTTTCATTGAATATCAGTTGTCCTCCGGTGGGAAAATCCGGTGCCTTCAAGTGCTCAAGAACATCCGTATCCTCATTTTTAATATACTCAATTGCAGTTTTGCAAACCTCGACAAGATTGAAACTGCAAATATTACTAGCCATACCAACGGCAATACCCTGGTTCGCATTGACCAGAATACTGGGAAAGGTGCATGGCAAAAGAACCGGCTCTTTCAATGTCCCGTCATAGTTGTCTATAAACTCCACGGTATTCTTGTCTATGTCCCTGAAAAGCTCCTCACATATTTTATCCAGCTTTACTTCAGTATAACGGGGTGCAGCAAACTTCATGTCCCTTGAATACTGTTTCCCGAAATTTCCCTTCGAGTCCACATAAGGATGTAAAAGTGCGTTATTCCCGCGGGTCAATCTCACCAATGTCTCGTAAATGGCCATATCTCCATGGGGATTTAGCTTCATGGTTTGTCCCACTACATTTGCAGATTTGGTCTTTTCTCCGTTTAGCAATCCCATTTTGTACATGGTATAAAGAAGCTTTCTGTGTGAAGGCTTGAGTCCGTCTATTTCTGGTATTGCTCTTGACACAATCACACTCATGGCATAGGGCATATAGTTCTTTTCAAGAGTATCAACTATATTCTGCTCAACCAAATTATTCGATGGCATATCATTACTTCACCTTTCTGTTTGTCTAAATTTCAATAATCCATCAGCTTACATCTATCATATCAAGATATTTATGACCGTTTTCCTCAATATAAGATTTCCTTCCCGCAAGGTTATCTCCAAGAAGAAGATCGAAAAACTCTTTGGTTTTCTCAGCATCATCAGGAAGCACCTTTATTAGCCTTCTGGTCTCGGGATTCATCGTAGTCTGCCACATCATATCCGGTTCGTTTTCTCCAAGTCCTTTGGACCGCAGTATGGCATACTTGCCCTTCAATTTGGAAACAATTTCGTTCTTTTCCTTGTCGGAATAAGCAAAATACGTCTTATCCTTTGCCCTGATTTCAAAAAGAGGTGATTCCGCGATGTACACCTTTCCTGCATGTATAAGTGTAGGAACCAGTCTGTATATCATTGCAAGTATCAAGGTCCTGATCTGGAATCCATCCACATCTGCATCGGTGCAAATTATAATTTTGTTCCACCGAAGATTGTTTAAATCAAAGGTGTTGAGATCTTTAATGTGCTTGCTCTTAATCTCTACACCGCACCCTAAAACCTTTAGCAAATCAACAATTATATCACTCTTAAAAATACCGTCATAACCTGCTTTAAGACAGTTTAAAATCTTGCCGCGAACAGGTATTATCGCTTGAAACTCCGCATCTCTGCCAAGCTTACAAGCACCAAGGGCCGAATCCCCTTCCACTATATAAATCTCTCTCTTGTTGACATCCTTGCTCCTGCAGTCCACAAATTTCTTTACTTTATTTGAAATGTCAATACTGCCGCCAAGCTTTTTCTTTATATTAATCCTGGTTTTTTCCGCCGTTTCCCTGCTCCTTTTATTTACCAGAACCTGCTCTAAAATCTTATTGCTTTCCATTTTGTTCTCAATGAAATAGACCTCCAACTGCTGTTTCAAGAAATCGGTCATTGCTTCCTGAATAAACTTATTGGTTATGGACTTTTTGGTCTGGTTCTCGTAGCTGGTAATGGTAGAGAAGGAGTTAGTAACAAGGATAAGGCTGTCTTGAATATCCTGGAATGTTATTCTTGACTCATCCTTATTGTATTTGCCTTCAGATTTAAGGCACCGGTCTATTTCATAGACAAAAGCATTTTTTACTGCCTTGTCTGGAGCTCCTCCATGTTCCAAAAAGCTTGAGTTGTGATAGTATTCAAGCAAATTAATCTCGTTATTAAAGCAAAAAGCTATTTGCATTTTTACCTTGTATTCCGGCTTGTCTTCCCTGTCCCTTCCCCGGGTAGCCGTTTCATAGAACTGAATATCGGTAAAACCCTTATCCCCGGAAATCTCTTTTATATAGTCGACTATACCGTTTTCATAGCAATATTCAAAAGTCTGTCCCGATTCTTCGTCATTGAGAACAAACTTCAATCCTGCGTTAACAACAGCCTGTTTCTTAAGCGTAAGCGTGGATGCGGGAAAACTGGAAACAAATAAA
>DAOOJC010000076.1:0-6840 GCA_035384905.1 Acetivibrio sp.
CCGTCTGATGCTACCTTGTTTTTATCGGAGGCCCAGATTAAAAGATGTCCTCCGGCAGATACAGTTACATTCGGAAAAACCCATTCCGCTGAAGTGTCGGCTATGATATAACCAGCCAGATTGACATCCCTGTCACCGGCATTATATATTTCAATCCAATCGGAGTATGCCCCTCCCTGTTTTCCAAACTCGGGATCGTCCACATCGCCGTCTCTTAAGGTAGTAACATTGGATGCCATAACCTCATTAATAAACAGTACCTGTTCTGTTGAAATTTCCGGAATGTTTGCTGAACCGGGAGTAGCCCTGGTAAAAGCAACAAATTTCGATGAACCGTCATTTTCCCGCCCATAGCTCTGGTCATCGGCAAGGCCAATAACTGTTACCGAATCAACAACAGTACCATCGGGAGCCTTAAAAATCAATGGTTCGCCGGATGCACTCAACTTGAAATTGGTATGCAGTTGTCCGTCTGCTGCCACTTTGTTCTTGTCCGAAGCCCAAATCAGCAGGTAACCTCCTGCAGGAACAATTCCCTGCGGAAAAGTCCATACAGCCGAAGAATCAGCAATAGTATAGCCGGTTAGATCTACATCCTGTGCACCGGCATTGTAGATTTCAATCCAGTCGGAATAAGCCCCTCCCTGGCTTCCGAACTTGGAATCATCCACATCACCGTCCCGAATAGTAGATTCATTGGAAGACATGACCTCATTTATAAAGAGAATCTGTTCTGTCCCCGCAATGGCAAAAAGCCCATTAATAGGTGTCAACATTGCCAATAACATTATGACAACAAGGGCACCCGATACGGATTTTCTCATCCTCATCTCCCCTTCTTTAAATATTTATGTATTATAAAAAATAATACTCCTGTATTGGTTCAAAATAATACTGCACATATATTAGTTCGTTTTTTACTAAATTCTTTAGGCGAATTTTAAGGATTTTCTCTAACGAATTTAAAGAATTGCACCTGAATAATACTAAGAATGATGAGTTTATGTTAATCTGTTTAACATGCAAAGAATAAATTTCTAATCAATAAAAACATCCTTAAAACATACTAAAATACATCCTCGAAACATACTTACCCTTAATAACTATTTTATAACTAAAACATTAAATAATCAATAATGCAATAAAACATGGCTGCATTAAATTAATGTGAGGATAAACAGTATTCATCATATTTTATTATTACATATAAGAATATAGTAAATGGAAATTGCTATATGTGTGAATAAGCGGTTGAGTAATAATAAAGTCATTAGGAGGGCAGGCTGGGAAAATAAATTTAATAATAAGCTGCATAATCAAATTTAAGGTGATACAGCATGGGTGCATTAAATAAAATATGCACCCATACAGCATCTTTCTAACCTCCGGACTTCAATGAGATGATATTTTCTCAATAACTGCAATCTATATCCAAATTGTCCGTTTACTTCTCTGTTCCATAACTATGCCGGGAACAATCAGCTTCAATATAACCGGGCACTATGCCGTAACGACAGAGTTTGCCTCTTGCAAAGACAATTTTTCAACAGCCCGCTCCCTCATTTTATATTTTAATATTTTTCCGGCGGCATTCATCGGAAACTCATTAACAAAATCAACATACCGTGGAGTTTTGTGTTTTGCCATATGGGAACGGACATAATCCTTAAGCTCATCGGCAGTCATCGTTTCACCGTCTTTTAAAATTACACATGCCATGATTTCTTCGCCATACTGTTTGTCGGGAACTCCCATAACCTGTACATCCTTAACCTTCGGATGGGTGTAGATAAAATCCTCAATCTCCTTCGGATAAATATTCTCCCCACCGCGAATAATCATATCCTTGATGCGGCCGGTTATTTTATAGTTTCCATTTTCATCGCGTCTTGCCATATCACCGGTGTGAAGCCATCCATTTTCGTCAATGGCAGAAGCTGTGGCTTCCGGCATTTTATAGTATCCCTTCATAATATTATATCCGCGGGCAACAAACTCTCCATCGGTATTATCCGGCAAATCCTCACCGGATACCGGGTCAACAATCTTGCATTCTATACCCGGAAGCGGACGTCCGACAGTATTTACACGGACTTCAATGGGATCATCCACACGACTCTGCGTGCATCCGGGCGATGCCTCAGTCTGGCCGAAAACAATGGTAATTTGAGTCATATTCATCTTTTCTACAACATCCTGCATCACTTTAATCGGGCATGGACTTCCAGCCATAATACCGGTTCTCATATGAGAGAAATCAGTGTCTTTAAATTTCTCATGCTCCATCATAGCAATAAACATAGTTGGAACCCCATTCACGGCAGTTATTTTCTCGCTGTTGATACAATCCAAAGACACTCCCGGTGAAAAATAAGGTATCGGACACATTGTCGAGCCATGGGTCATAGATGCAGTCATAGACAATACCATACCAAAGCAGTGGAACATCGGCACCTGAATCAGCATACGGTCGGCTGTAGAAAGATCCATGCAATCCCCGATACATTTCCCGTTGTTTATTACATTGTAATGAGTAAGCATAACTCCCTTCGGAAAACCTGTAGTGCCTGAAGTGTACTGCATATTACAAACATCATGCTTGTTTATGGAAAAGGCACGGCGGTATACTTCCTCAACAGGAACCCTGTCTGCCATCGCAATTGCCTCATCCCATGTCAAGCATCCCTTTTGCCTTGAATCAACAGTTATAATATTGCGAAGGAAGGGCAAACGCTTTATATGCAAGGGTTTTCCAGCCTCTGCCGTCTCCAGCTCCGGGCAAAGTTCCTTGATAATACCGACATAATCCGAATCCTTATATCCATCTATCATAACCAGCGTATGCGTATCCGACTGGCGAAGCAGATATTCAGCCTCATATACTTTATAAGCAGTGTTGACAGTGACAAGCACTGCACCGATTTTAGTAGCCGCCCAGAAGGTAATAAACCATTGGGGAACATTGGTAGCCCAAATGGCGACATGATCTCCCGGTTTAACTCCCAATGCAATAAGAGACCGGGCAAAAGTATCAACATCATCTCTGAACTCTGAATATGTCCGGGTATAATCCATTGTAGTGTATCTAAACGCATATTGATCCGGAAACTCTTCAACAAGACGGTCAAGTACCTGAGGGAATGTAAGATCAATCAGGGTATCCTTCTCCCATATATATTTTCCCGTACCGGCAGCATTGTCAAACAAACGTCCCTTCACAACATTCTTCTTAGTATAACGGCTCATATAGTTTGCAAAGTTCGGGAACACAACACCGGCATCGTCAAGGTCAGCCGCCCATCTCTTTACCCATTCAAGAGTAATATATCCATCGTAGTTAATTGACCTTAAAGCCAGCATAATATCATCAATCGGCATGTCTCCTTCACCCATCATGCGATAGCGTATCACGCCATTTTCCACCACAGAATCCTTAATGTGAACGTATTTAATATATGCACCGAGATTCTGCACCGTCTTTCCGGGCGACTCACCCGCAAACCTGTACGGATGGTGTACGTCCCACAATGCTGCCACCGCATCACTTGCCACACTATCTAATAGTCTGCACAAGCGGGATGTATCGGAATAGACACCATTAGTTTCAACAAGCAATGTCACACCTTTTTCTTCCGCAATAGGGGTCAGCATCTTAAGTGCTTCCAAAACCACTTTATCATCCACATCTCCGCATGGTTGGGGCTCAAGATCTGCAAGAATACGCACATAAGGCGTCCCCAGCCTTGACGCAAGAGTAATATATTCTACTATCTCTTCATGATTTTTTTGAGCATTCTCAGCAAACTTCAAGCAACAACCTGAAGAAAAACATGGAATCTCAAGGCGAAGTTCCGCAAGTTTTTTCGCTGTATGGGATAACTGGGATTCTGTAAAAGGCTTTGCTTTTACAGCAAAGATTTCATTTCCCAATCCCCGTATTTCAATACCGTCAAAACCAAAATCCTTAGCCATGGAATATATTTCGGGCCAGCTAAAGTCAGGGCATCCCAGAGTTGAAAATCCAATTTTCATAAAAATCCTCCTTAATTACTTAAAAATTTTATTATTAAAATTAACCGGCTATTCTACAAAGCCTTAATAAACTAAAAATCTAAAGCTCTCGGGTATCGAACTTCTTTTTTCGGCAATTGACTTTGTGAAATTCAGCTAAATAAAAAAAGCCTCCGTCTCATAAATTTATTCAAGAGACGAAAGCATTTTACTCCCGTGGTACCACTCTTATTGGTATTAATACCCACTCAGTGACATCAACAACAATCAATGTCCTCTCATGATAACGGCGAGATACCCGTTCCCACCTACTTGCCAAACAGACAAAATCTGAAAAGCTTTCAGTTGAATGCTCAAAGGCGAGTTTCACAATCTGCTCCGTGTACTGTTTTCCAGCAACCAACAGCTCTCTGAGACACTAACAAGCAGCGTTTTCTCCTCATCAACGCATTTTAACCTTTTTCATTTAAATCATTTTTTTGTTATGGTATCAAAAATAATATTACTTGTCAAGATGCATTATGTCTACTTTTTCGAAGAGTTTTCCACTTTTCTTTTTTCAATATTCTCCCATATAACCAATATTACAGCCCCAATCAAATAGCACAAAATATCTTTTACATCAAAGGAAGTTCCGATAATTGCAGAAAGTATTTTATTACTCCTTAAATGCAATATGTCTACAATTCGGTATTATTGAGCCATCTCCACAATAAACGCAAAAGCAAACAGGTATATTGGCAAAAACTTTATGGGTTTTCCAACAATTCCTCTAATGAAAGTATACATTAATATAACCACCAGTATATCCCCTACGTATGGTCTTATGATGGCATCCCTGACAAACACACCGATAATAATTTCAATTATCAAAAGAATTATAAAAGCAAATATGTATTTCGGGTTTATTTTCATTTATTTACCACCTCACTTATTTACCCAATATCGGTTGCACAAAATAATATACCCACCCTACATCAAAGGTGCAAAAATTCTAAGAACAGTGCCTATCAGTCTTCTGTACCATTTCATTTCTTTTATATCTTTCATGGTTATTTCCTTGCATGCTTTAAGGGTATCGAGAAAATCTTCCTTAACAGCCAGAACACTTCCGCTTTTATACATCCACACACCGCATTCAAAATGCAGGTAAAAACTCCTATAGTCCATGTTTATCGATCCTATGACTGCATACTCGTCATCGGAAACCAAGGTTTTCGAATGAATAAACCCCGGGGTGTACTCATATATTTTTACACCGTTTTCTATTAAGGCCCTGTAATTCGATCTTGTAACTGCATGTACATACCATTTATCCGCCAGGTACGGAGTTATGATACGGACATCTACTCCGGATTTAGCCGCAGCAGTCAATGCTTTAGTCATTCCATAGTCAATAACCAGATAAGGAGTTGTAATATAAACATATTTATTTGATTTGTTCAATAAATTCAAATATACTATTTCACCGACAGTTTCATCGTCAAAAGGGCTATCTGCAAAGGGCTGAAAATACCCTTGTGTGCTTTCTGTTTTAAAAGGATTATTGTTCTTAAACCTGGTAAAATCCTCACCTACTCCCTTTAGATAATCCCACATGGAAAGAAACATTACCGTCATATTCCATACAGCTTCCCCCTTAATCATGATGGCATTATCCTTCCAATATCCGTGCCTTTCTATCTTATTTATATATTCATCTGCAAGGTTAATGCCGCCCGTGAAACCAGTATGTCCGTCAATTATCGTTATTTTGCGGTGATCCCGGTTGTTTATTTTAGCAGACAGAACAGGTCTTACCGGATTAAAAACACAACATTTAATTCCAAGGTGCTCCAATTTGTGATAATAGTCCCGCGGTAAAAGCAAAAGGCAACCCAAGTCGTCATATATTATACGTACATCTACACCTTTTTTTGCTTTTTCAGTCAATATATCCAGTATGCTGTTCCACATAACCCCTTCCTTAATGATAAAGTATTCCATGAAAATAAAGTGCTCCGCTTTTTTTAATTCTTCCTTCAGCCTTTCAAACTTTAGTTCTCCTTTTGGGAAGTATTCACCGGTTGTGTTCTGATAGGGCGGAAAAAAAGCAATATTTTGAATATATCTTGATTGAGCAACCGCACCCGTGTCATGCGGCATCATTTTCTCCAATACGTGGGGCTGGGGAACCAAAGCATTTTGTATTTTCAGTCCGATTGACATTAATCTTTTCTTTTCACGTTTGCTCAATTTTTTACCGCCAAAAAAGATGTAAAACAAGCCTCCAAAAATAGGGAATAGCAAAATGGGAATTATCCATGCAATTTTGTATGAAGGATTGCTTTTATCATTTAGTATCCAGAATACTGTAAATAAGCTGACAAATATACTTCCCCAATAAAACAAGACAAAGTAGTTGTTAAACCTTATAATGACAGCTATTAACACAGCCAGTTGTATTACAATAGCTAAAGATATCAGAACAACTCTATGATAGAAGAACCTTATAATCGTTTTAATTTTATGCCACATATGAGTCCTCATCCCCTGGGAATTCAATCCATAATTTTGAGATACTATATATTACTGTTCTCTAAATTTCAACAAAAACCTTTAGACTATCAATCAAATTATGCAATATAAATATAAGATTACAACTTTTTTCATTCATTACAAAGTTGGTATCTTGTAATGACTGTAAAAAGAATGGAATTTACCGTCATAGTATATCCTCTATGCTCTGAATTATTTAAAAATACATCTTTTGAAGAGTTTATACTTTTATAGTTTCAATAGAGTAGAGAAATAATTGCTAAGAATTATTTCCCTCTCGTTGAACCGTAC
>DAOOJC010000077.1:0-6829 GCA_035384905.1 Acetivibrio sp.
AACGTGTACAAAATGAAATTCGCCAGTTCATACGAAACCGTTATTTGCATTTTGCTTCCCCCTTTGTTTATTTCCGTCAAAAAGCTCAGGGGCATTAAGCCCCCTTCCGCCTTTTGCCCGGTTTTACTTCGCGAAACAATCCGAACAATTACAGTTCTATTGTAAAATAAAAAAAATTACTTTTTTCTTTTACCTTTTTCTTTATCCTCAGTTTCCTCTTTCACTTCTTCCGTTACTGCCACTTCCTCAACACTCTCTTCTTTGCTTGCCCTGAATTCAGTAATTTTTCCTTTTACATCATTTATTGATTCTTTAACAGTATCCACAGCCTTTCTTGAAGCCTCAGAAACCTTCTCAACGGCTTTCTTTGTGTTCTCAGAGACAAATCCGGCAGCCCTCTTTGTGTTTTCAGCAATGTCTTGTCTCGTCTCTTTTCCTGACTTGGGTGCTAACAAAACGCCTGCAGCCAATCCAACTGCGGCCCCTACTCCAGCTCCTATTGCAGTATTCTTAACCGTCTTTCTTCTAGCAGCTTTTTTTCTTTCTTTTCTTCTTTTCTCAATTAAGTCCTTTAGTACCACGTCAAAGCACCTCCTGTTTATTTTACATAAAAAAATGCACCTATATATATTATACGATACTTTGGAGAAAATTCCTAGTGACAATATTACATTTTTACAACATTGCCACCGTTTATGAAAGCCTTTATTATGTTATGCATCATAGCCTGCAAAGTTTACAAGGAATTCATCATTTTCCTTAACAATTTCAAAATTAATTTGATAGCTTGAGATGTCACTGTCATCACTTAATCTTACATAGACAAGGTATAGATCGCCTTCCTTTGCAACATTTGTTATTTGTGTAAATACCACATTTCCCTTATCATCTAACAAATATTGAGCTGGGTTACGCTCTACTTTTTTCCGGAGCTCGTCAGTACACATTTGCTTTATTGCCTCAGTATCTCCTCTATACTGTGCCTTGATAAATGCAATTGCCATCTCCTGTATCCTGTTATTATCCTCTTCGCCTATTCCTTCACTGGTCTGATACTCAGTAATAAGGCTTCCTCCTATTTCCTTCAGTTTAGATTTAAGCTCATCGTTTTCTTTCCTGATTGCTTCATTCTCAGCCATAATCTCCTCATTCTGCTGTTTTACCTTTTCAATCTCATCTTTTACTGCATTATTCTCTTCCTGAGCTTCTTTAAACTGTTTTACCATCGGCAACTCAGGCATATAGCTTGAAGCAAAGGTCGGAAAAGCTATAATTGAACCAGCAAAAAGGAACATTACAAAAAATACCGCTGCAGCTATCCCTGAAATGTAGCCCCTTAATGGCTTTCTGCCTCTTTTCTCCGCTTTATTTACTATACTCCTCTTATTCATATCAAAAACATCCTCCTTTATTCTTATAGATTTTTTCAAGTTACATAAAGCCTCAACAATTTCTTTTGTTTCGCTGTATTCTATCTTACAAGTGTCACAGCTTAAAATATGTTCCTCAACTTTTTTATTCAAGCTCTCCTCAAGCTCTCCCCTTATATATTCTTCCATCAGCTCTAAAACCTTTTCACAGTTCATATACTCTCATCACCCTTCCTACTGACCTTCATCAGTTTTCTTAATTCCTTAAGTCCATAACTTAAACGGGATTTCACCGTTCCCTCCGGAATACCCAACAAAGAAGCAATCTCTTTAACAGGCATATCCTGAAAATACCTTAACGTCAATACAATTCTGGCATCCTCTTTTAACGAAGACAATGCCTTCAGAAGATCAATATTTTCTTCCTTTCCCTGCTCAATAAAGCCTTCATTCTCAATATGTTCTACAACCGTAACCTTTTTATTTCGTCTGAAATGATCATTGCATTTATTGATCAGTATTCTGTTCATCCAGAACCTAAACTTAGATGTATCCTTTAATGTATCCAGAGAAGAAAACACCTTTAAAAACGTCTCCTGACATACATCAAGAGCATCCCATCCCGAGCGTAGAATTCCAAGTGCTGTATAGTATAACTCATTATGGTATCTGTCAACAATGGATTCAAAAGCTTTTTTGTCGCCACGTTTTGCCGCTTCTATGAGCATATCAATTTCCACCACCACACCTCCATCTTTTTTTATACACAATAATGACGTACTGCCCCGGCAATTGGTTCAAATAAAATAAACCAATAAAAAAAGCTTAAGAACAGTAAACAAAATACTGCTCATTAAGCACTCAACTTCTGGCCTATACACATCGATTAGTCAACACCGTTAATCTTCAGAGAACCCACACCCATATCTATATTAATTTCAATTTTGTTTTCCGTCTTATCGTAATTGGGAGTAATATAATGATCACCTTTCTTTTCAAGGGTTATGCCTTTAAAATCTTTTGAATTAATCAGTCCGTCAATATTCAGTTTTACACCTGAAGTTTTGGGAACATAAAATTCAAGCTCGGATGCACCTGTATCAATATCAACCTCTGTAGAAGAATATTTCTCCCCCAGCACCACTTTAAAGCTTCCGGCACCCCCATCCATATTGAGGTTTTTAACTTTTATCTGAGATAGATCTATATTACTTTCAATAGCTCCGGCATCCAATTCGATGTCCCACACAACATCCTCATTTATCAATATCTCCGATGGTTTTTCCATTGCCAGTCCCCTTAATTCTAAAATATCATCCAGCCCGTATATCGAAATATTGGATTTGGATTTAAAATCAACTTTGGCAACCTTTTTACCATCTTTATAGTCCACCTCATATTTTAAATTTGGGTCGGTTAGTACTCCTTCAACAAGATTCGCTTCTGTTGAACCGATTTTAAGCTTGAACCCTGCAAGGTTCAGATTTAACTTCGCTTCCTCCGTCTCAGGATTTTTTTCCACAGCAAACGGCTTGCCATAGTCATTTTTTATTTCTTCCTTATTTCTTTCGTTGTAATTAATATTAAAGTTATAAGCCGCCAATGCCAATACTGTAAAAAAACCCCCCCAGGTAATAACCTTGACAAAAGCATATTTCCTCAAAACAATGTTTATCCCGGTTAATATAAGCAACATGGCCAAAAGCATCGATACATAATTACGTACAAATCCAAACATTCCCCACACGCTTAACTTATCAAAGTGAATCATCACGGCTATCACACCAATGAAAATTAAGAACATTCCAAGGCCAATACCTCTCCCCTTTTTATTCATGGCAGACGCCTCCCGCCTTTAAATAGAATCAATGCACCGATACCTATAAGAATCAACGGAATAATAAGTTTAAGGTCAATTTTAATAAACTGCTTTGCAAGAAAAACAGCTCCAAGTATTATAAGACATATTCCAATAAAGGTTTTATTCTTTTCCGGATTGCGAATGTAGTCATCATCCCTGTCTCCCATAACATTACTAAAATCCTTTTCGGGATCATACTCATTTTGGGCGAAGCTGTCATCGTCATTAAAGAAATTGCTGGGCTTATAGCTTGAGCCATCATCTTCAGGAATAATAAAAATAGCCAGAAGATAAACAAGTATTCCCGGTCCTACTAAAGTTAAAATTACAAACCCTAGCCTTATAATAGTAGGATCAATATCAAAATACTCTGCAATTCCACCACAAACTCCTGCTAAAACTTTGTCGTTTTTTGAACGGACCAACCTGCGTTTCATGTCCTTTTCCTCCTTATTGGCTAACAATCCATCGTTATTGTATACATGCCTGTCAGAATTCCAATTATACCTGGTTATTCTCTCAATACAACATGTATACTTCTTATTTTTATAATACGAATAATTCAACAAAAAGTCTTAATACTTATAAAAATAATTTAACAATTATCCGCTGTAAATAAATGCAATAAAAAATCTCTTAAAACCCTTTAACAAAACAAATTTTATTGTTATCATATAACAAGTGCAAAAAATACTATGGGTTTTAAGGCAGGTTTCTATGAAAAAAGTGTGTCTTAAGGAATTATTCGAAATTTTTATTACATTTTTTAAGATTGGTGCTTTCACGTTGGGTGGAGGCTATGCAATGCTCCCTCTTATTGAGAATGAAGTCGTCGAAAAAAAGAAATGGGCAACTCAGGAGGAAATCATAGACATATTTGCTATTGTCCAATCGGTTCCCGGAGTAGTCGCAGTAAATACCTCAATATTTATTGGATATAAAAGGGCAAAACTCAAGGGTGGTATCACAGCAGTATTAGGAGTTGTTCTTCCCTCTTTTCTTATTATTCTTGCCATTTATCAGCTTTTGTTCAGCTTAAGCAATAATATATATGCAATAAAAGCTTTTGGCGGAGTGAGGGCAGGTGTTACCGCACTTATTCTCGTAACAGCAATAAAGCTCATAAAAACCACAATAAAGGATGTAATTTCAGCAGTTATAGCCATTATCTCATTCGTCTTGATATTGTTTTTTGATAACGATATTTTTATAATATTGGCCGGAGTGACCCTTGGGATAGTACGACATCTTGTATCAAATATTAAAGTACTTAGAAAGGAACAAAAATCATGATTTATTGGCTATTATTCTGGACATTTTTCAAAATCGGAGCCGTCAGCTTTGGAGGCGGTTACGCAATGATTCCCCTTATACAGGAGCAACTCGAGGCTTTGGGTTGGATGAATGCTGAGGAATTTGCAAATATTCTGGCTGTATCAGAAATGACACCGGGTCCCTTAGCCACCAACACTGCAACCTATGTTGGTGCCAAAACAGCAGGAGTTTTAGGTTCAATGGCAGCAACCATAGGGGTTACTTTCCCATCGTTGATTATTATAACGCTCGTTGCCCGCTTCTTTATTCAATTTAAAGAAAATAGAATGGTAAATTCCATTTTACAAACCATACGACCAGTTACCATAGGCTTAATTTCCTCTGCAGTAGTTTTTATTTCTCAAACCTCATTACTTAAATCAGAGATTCAGTTGCCGGGTTTCTTTGACGTTCTAAAAGGCAATATATCGGGCATAATAAACTCCATACAACCGAACTTTGCGGGTATTGCAATATTCATAATAATCCTTGTAGCTATTGCAAAATACAAGCTGCATCCAATATTTGCAATTATGTTTTCCGCACTATTGGGGATTGCTTCATACCTTGTATTTGGGGTTTAATCCAGGCTGTGTACTTACAAAACTGAAATAAATTAAAACATCCTTCTTCACATTAACCGGTACACCCGAAATCAGTGCATAATCCTGTCCCGCGAATCTTATGTTTGTCAAATGCCTTTCTTAACATTTATTTAATGAACCCAAACTATAGTTAATAATTGAAGAAATATTAAATAATTAGTATAATTTATATTAGATGTGTCAAGCATTTAATATAATTTATACTTGAGAACATTTATTTTCAGGGGGAGGTAAATTGTATAATGTACACCGGGCGTTAATTCAAAAGGTGTGCATATACAAAAGAAGCTTATGAAATTAATATATAATGTAAAGCGAAGAAGGAAAATCTTCATATTTGGTTTATGCAGCTTGGCAGCTGTTGCAATAATTACTACAGCAGCACTTGTCATGACAAACGGAAACATTAGTAATCCATCCGGTTCAATATCCGTTCCCAATAAAACAAAACCTTCTACAAAAGCCTCAACTGTTTATTCCGATAGGTTCATAAAGCTCTTTGAAGATATTTATACAAAAGGCTATCTTAGTAAAGAAGGTATTCCTTACCACTCAATTGAAACTCTTATCGTAGATAAACCCGATTACGGTCATCTTACAACAAGTGAAGCATTCAGTTATATGGTATGGCTTGGGGCCACATACGGAAAACTTACCGGTGACTGGTCATACTTTACGGATGCATGGGATAAAACAGAGCAATATATAATTCCCGATCCTCAAAAGGATCAACCCGGTGTTGATATTTATTCACCGAAAAAACCGGCACAATATGCACCAGAAGCCAATTCTTTAAGAGGCTACCCTGTTGCCGTCAGTGAGAGTGCACCCACCGGTATAGATCCAATTACCGACCAGATAGCTTCTGTCTATGGCTCAAAAGCTGTATACCGGATGCATTGGCTTCTTGATGTGGATAACTGGTATGGATATGGAAATCATGGCGACGGTACAAGCCGCTGCTCCTATATAAATACATATCAAAGGGGACCTGAAGAGTCGGTTTGGGAAACAGTTCCACATCCCTCTTGGGAAGACTTTAAATGGGGCCAGGTTAATAGCAGTGGATTTCTTTCTTTACTCAATAGTTCCATTCAACCTTCAAATCAATGGCGTTACACCTCAGCACCGGATGCTGATGCAAGACAGATTCAGGCAACTTATTGGGCATACCTCTGGTCTAAAGAGCAAGGAATAAATAAAGAACTTAACCCCTACTTTGAAAAAGCTGCAAAAATGGGAGATTACCTTAGATATTCTTTGTTTGACAAGTATTTCAGACCTATAGGAGTTCAGAATGGGTCAGGTGCCGGCAAAGGCTATGATAGTTGCCATTATCTTCTTTCCTGGAATACATCGTGGGGAGGAGATATTAGCGGAACCTGGAGTTGGCGAACCGGAAACTCCCATTGTCATCAGGGATATCAAAATCCCGTTGCCGCTTTTGCATTGTCAAATGAGGCTGCACTTAATCCTAAATCAAAAAATGCCAAAAAGGACTGGGAAAAAAGTCTTGAGCGGCAGTTGGAATTATTCCAATACCTTCAGAGTTCTGAAGGTGCCATAGCAGGTGGCGTTACCAATAGCTGGAATGGAAAATATGAAAAATATCCTGAGGGAACAAGTACATTCTATGAAATGGCATACGATTGGCAACCGGCTTATCAAGACCCTCCCAG
>DAOOJC010000078.1:0-6822 GCA_035384905.1 Acetivibrio sp.
AGGGGGCGGCGGCAGTTTATACGCCCGAAGGACAAAAGCAGATTAAGGCAACAATTGATTACTACATGACCAATGCAAAAATAATAAAGAAAGGTCTGGAAGATGTAGGCCTTACTGTATTCGGCGGGGTGAATGCTCCGTATATCTGGCTTAAGACACCGGCAGGGCTCAGCTCCTGGGAATTCTTCGACAAGCTGCTCAAGGAAATAAATGTGGTCGGAACACCAGGCTCTGGTTTTGGTCCTAGTGGAGAAGGATACTTCAGGCTAACTGCTTTCGGAAGCAGAGAAAATACAGAAGAGGCAGTGGAAAGATTCAAAAAGGGTTTAAGACTGTAATAGCGGTGATATGTGGAAAGAGCACTTTCCTTCATACTTATTTATTTATGTACCTTACAGGCATTTTCTTTTGGAAGATGCCTGTTTTTCAATTGACGGAATCTCACGAAGCGAAAGGAGCAAGCATATAATCAAGCATATAATTGTATTAAAAATACCAATACACATATACTAAGTATGAGTGATTATTATTGCTAAATTTTGCTTTCAGACAGGTGAGATATGAAGCTTAGAAAAGGTATTTTTTATATTTGTGCGGTATTATCGTTGATTTTGTTTATCCAAGGTGTTTATGTTCTTTTATTTACTGATGAAGAAGGGAGCAGAGCGGATTTTCAGAGCAAGTATAGCCCTATTCAGATAATCCGCAAAAACACTTACGATGATAACTATGGAAAGAAGAATGCATGCATTAACCTTCTCTTGTTGGGCCTTGATGAAGAAGAAACCCGATCCGATGTTATTGCATTAATAAACTATAGCCAAGAAAAAGCAAAAATGAATGTCTTGTCCATTGCAAGGGATACAAGGATAAAGGCTGACGGCAAGACGATGAAGATAAACGCACTGATTGCCAAGGGCGGAGAAAAAGCAGTAATTGATATTGTGGAAGACATAACCGGGTTGAAGGTGGACTACTATATAACCCTGAACTTTAGAGGCTTTAGAAAGATTATTGATACACTGGGGGGTGTAAAAATAGAAGTACCCTTTGATATGGATTACGATGATCCCTATCAGAACCTGCATATCCATTTAAAGAAGGGAGAACAGGTTTTGAACGGAAAAGAAGCAGAGGGATTTGTACGTTACCGTAAAAGCAATAAAGGTGAAGGCTACGAAAATGGGGATATAGGCAGAATAGAAATGCAGCATCAGTTTATTTCGGAGTTCATAAGGCAAAAGTTTAAAATGAAGTATCTTATGAAGGCAGATGACATTTTTTATATACTGAAAGATAACATGAAAACCAATGTGGAAATAGGAGATTTACGCTACTTTATAAAGGATATCGGCAATTTAAAAGTTCCGGAAATCAAATCTTTTGTCCTGCCGGGTTATTCAAAGTATATAGGGAATCAGTGGTATTATATTTATGATAAAAAAAAGACCGATATGCTGATTAAGGATTATTTTTATTATTAGACAAGGTTTTAAGCACTTCTTAAAATGTCTTATAAAGCTATACTTGCTTTTATAAAATTCAATTGTGTATTATAATATATATGAATTGCATACAATCCTTCATATGGGCTTGTTGCAATAAATGTATCGGTGTACTTGTTATTTCGGTATGTATACCGATAAGCTCCCGCTTTTACCGGCGGGCTAGTTCGATATAAATTTGATATTCGGTAAGATATTGGTTTTTGCTGAATTTACATGTTTTATAAGCATAGGGGGACTTTTTTGAAAAGAATTGGTTTTACAACAAGCATACCCGTTGAGGTAATATTTGCGGCAGGTGACAGACCGGTCGATTTAAATAATGTCTTTATTACAAACGATAATCCCGGAAGGCTGGTAGAGATTGCTGAGAATGCAGGGTTTCCCAGAAACACGTGTGCATGGATAAAAGGTATTTATTCTGCTATTATGGATGGGGGAGACATAGACACGCTGATTGGTGTCGTGGAGGGAGATTGTTCCAATGCAAGGGCACTTGTAGAAGTTCTTGAGCAAAAAGGGGTTGACTGTATTTCTTTTTCATACCCGAATTCCCGCGACTATGATCAGCTGAAAAAGGAAATTGTCAGGCTGTGCGGTTATTTTGGGGTTGAATTGGAGGATTGTACAAAAGTTAAGAAAGAACTGGATACTATACGGCAAAGGTTGATTTACCTGGACGAATTGACGTGGAAGCATAACAAGGCAACGGGGTTCGAAAACCATATATGGCAGGTTTCAAGCAGCGATTTTAACGGGGATTATGTTAGCTTTGGAAGAGAACTGGACGAAAAAATAGCATCCGTTGATAAAAGGGCTCCCAAAACCGGGGGAAAGAGAATAGGTTATATAGGTGTTCCGCCCATTAACGGAGATATTTATGATTTTGTTGAGTCGCTAAATGCCAGGGTGGTGTATAATGAGGTCCAAAGACAGTTTACAATGGCGGATTCTGTCGGTATAGAGGATGTCGTTGAGGTTTACAGGAATTTCACATACCCCTATAGCCTCAGGGGAAGGCTTTTGGATATCAAGGATCAAATATCCAAAAGGAAAATAGACGGTATAATTCACTATGCCCAGGCTTTTTGCTTCAGGGGTATTGAGGATATAGTAATAAGAAAGGAATTGAACATTCCCGTTCTTACCATAGAGGGAGACAGGCCGGGAAACCTTGACCAAAGGACGAAGCTTAGAATTGAGGCATTTATCGATATGCTGGATCAGTGAATTTTTGACTAAGAGAGTTTTTTCAATGGATAAGTCAGATAGAGGATGAATATTTAAATGCTTAGGAGTAACATTATGAGACTTTTGGGGATAGATTTGGGCAGCAGAGCCGTTAAAATGGCACTCTTTGAGGAGGACAGGCTTATTGAAAGCCGGATTTATGATACGGCCGCCTTTTATCGTGATTATTGCAAAAATACAAATCAAAGGATAAGCATTGACTTTGACAGGCTTAACTTTGGGGGGTTTGACCAAATAATAAGCACCGGCTACGGGCGAAACAATGTTAATGTAGAAAATGCCATGGTTATTGTGGAGTTGAAGGCACATACCTTCGGAGCGGTATGGCAAACTGGCCTTCAAAATTTTACCCTTTTAGATATTGGGGGCCAGGACAGCAAAGTCATATCGGTGAAAAACTCCAGGATGGTGGACATGGTTTTAAATGACAAGTGTGCCGCATCCTGCGGCAGGTATTTAGAGAACATGGCAGGTGTCCTGGGGATCGGTTTGGACGAGCTTGTAAGGCACCATGAAAACCCTGTCGAGCTTAGCTCTACCTGTGCGGTTTTCGGTGAGTCGGAGCTGATAGGAAAAATATCCGAAGGATACGGCATAGGGGAGTTGGCTGCGGGGGTGAATTACTCGCTTTTTAAGAGGATCAAGCCGATAGTTGAAAGGTTCCCCGATGACAACCTAGTGGTATCCGGCGGCGTTGCAAGAAACGAAGCCCTGATAAGTTTTATCGGTGAAGAACTGGGGTTTAAACAGATTGTAATACCCGAAAGGCCGCAGCTTAACGGTGCTATAGGGTGTTGTGCGTATTATATTGCTGCAAGCAGGAATAACAGCTAGAGGCTTCAAACCGGCAACTGATAAATAGCAGCTTATTATGCTGTATATAAATTTTTGTTATTAAACGCATATTCAGGATGACAATTGCCTTTTTGCGTTCAATATTTATAGGAGGATATTATGAAAAAAGCAGTTGTATTGCTTTCTGGGGGACTTGACAGTACTACATGTCTTTCGGTTGCATTAAAAGATGGTTATGAGGTGTATCCCCTGTCCTTTGACTATGGGCAGAGGCATTATAGGGAACTGGAAAGTGCGAAAAAAGTAGCAGAATATTACAATATTAAGAGCCACAAAATTGTGAAGATGGGTAATGTGGGCGGAAGTGCTTTAACCGATGCTGGTATAGATGTTCCGGATTATAAGGGAACAGCCGATATACCTGTTACATATGTGCCGGCCAGAAATATTGTTTTCTTAAGCTATGCGGCAGGATATGCCGAGGTGGTGGAAGCAGAAGCGATATATATTGGTGTTAATGCTATTGACTACAGCGGATATCCCGATTGCAGACCTGAGTTTATTGAGGCTTTTGAGAAGGTGATTGAGGTGGGAACAAAGCGGGGAGTTGAAGGAAAAGCCGTAAAAATAGTTACACCGTTGATCAATCTTTCAAAAGCACAGATTATTAAGCTGGCATATGAAAATAATGCTCCCCTGCATTTGACAACAAGCTGCTATCGCGGGGGAGAAAAGGCCTGCGGCATTTGTGACAGCTGTGTTTTAAGGCTAAAGGGATTTGAAGAAGCTGGAATAGATGATACTATAGAATATTTGAAGAGAATATAATTTTGAGAGGAATAGAGATATGAAAATTGGACAGGTCGCAATTAGCAAGGTTTTTACGTTTGACAGTGCCCATCGGTTGGTAGGCTATAATGGAAAGTGCAAGGAGATACACGGGCATACCTACAAACTTGAGGTAACTGTAAAAGGCAAGCCGGACAGCGATGGGCTTGTTATGGACTTTAATGAATTAAATGAAATTATAAAGAACGAGGTACTGGAAAAAATTGACCACAAGTACCTTAATGACGTGTTTGATTTTAACCCGACATGTGAAATGATAGGGCTTTGGATATGGGAGCAGGTTAAAAAGAGTATTGACAAAACAAACTGCAGTTTGGAGAAGCTTGTACTTTGGGAAACACCGACCAGTTTTATTACCATTGACCGAAAGGATATGGAGTAATTCAAAGGGAGGAAGGCATGAAGGTAAACGAGATTTTTTTGAGTATACAGGGTGAAAGCTTGTCCACAGGATTTCCCACAATATTTGTACGGTTTTCCGGCTGCAACCTTCGGTGCAGCTTTTGTGACACAACCTATGCCTATGACTCCGGCAGGGATATGACCCCTAATAATATATATGAAGAAATAAAAAAGCTTCATTATAAAAGGGTATGTCTTACGGGAGGGGAACCTTTGATGCAAGAGGACTTAAGTGAGCTTTTGGTCCTTCTTGAAGATTATATTATTACCATTGAGACCAACGGGTCTTTGGAATTAAAGAAAGTGAAGCTTGTCAGCCCGAAACATTCTTATGTTATGGATATGAAGGTACCGTCTTCCGGTTGTTCCGACAGGATGGTGTTTAGTAATTTTGACGAGCTCAGGGAACAGGATGAGATTAAGTTTGTGATAGGCGACAGGAATGACTATGAATGGTCAAAAGACGTTATATCAAGGTTCCATAACAAAGGAGTTATTACCTTTTCACCGGTGTACGGGAAGATTGATTATTCCGAAGTTGTCAGGTGGATATTGGACGACAGGCTTGATGTGAGGTTTCAGGTTCAGCTTCACAAGATTATATGGGGACCTTATAAAACAGGAGTATAGTTGACATGTATAATTGGGAAGAATTAATAGAGGCTTGCGAAAACTGTAATAAGTGTGAACTGGGCAAGACAAGGAAGAATATTGTTATCGGCCGTGGGAACAGAAATGCCCCGATGATGCTGGTGGGAGAGGGACCGGGAGAGCAGGAGGATATTCAGGGGCTTCCTTTTGTAGGAGCGGCAGGAAAGCTTTTGGACTTGCTGCTAAAGGGGATGAGAATACCGGAAGACATGTATTATATAGCAAATATTGTCAAGTGCAGACCCCCATACAACCGCGTTCCTACCGATATAGAAGCAGAAACCTGTTTACCCTACTTGAGAAACCAGGTGTTCTTAATAAAGCCGAAGATAATAGTCTGTTTGGGTGCTACGGCTATGAAGTATATAGTTGACCGGAACGCGAGAATCACACAAATCCGGGGACAGTGGATCGAAAGAAAGGGATATTGGATTATGCCCACCTTTCATCCGGCGGCATTGCTCAGGGACGAGTCGAAGAAGATTTTAATGTGGCAGGATTTTAAAAGAGTTAAGCAGAGGTTGGATGATATATGTCTAAATCAGAGCAGTTAAAGAATTTGTATGAGTTGTATGAGAAAGTGTTCTATGGGAAAGAAATAGTTTTTGGTGACGGAAATCCCGATACACGGTTAATTTTGATTGGAGAGGCACCGGGAAAGGACGAGGTTCAGCAGGGAAAGCCCTTTGTCGGAGCAGCGGGGAAAAATCTTTCAGAATTTTTAGACAGACTGGGAATTATTAGAGAGGATATATATATAACCAATGCAATAAAGTACAGGCTTTCGAAAGTGAATCCCGAGACAAACCGAATAACCAACAGACCGGCTACTAAAAAAGAGATTGAGGAAAACCGGGAATACTTGTTAAAGGAGATTGATGTCATCAATTCCGAGTATATCGTCACTTTAGGAAATGTTCCGTTAAGGGCGATATGCGGAAACAATGTTACAATCGGTGAGTTGCACGGTAGAAAAAACAAGATTGAAGTATTGGGAAACGAATATGTTTTATTTCCGCTGTATCATCCCGCAAGTGTTATTTATAATGTAAGGCTTAAAGAGGTTTATTATGAAGATTTGGAGAAGTTAAAGAAGATAATTGAATAAAATTTGCGATAATTAAGAAAAATACATAATAATAAAAGTTTATATACTCTTGACTTAAATATATTTATGGTGATATAATCAAAAAGCTGTCGTATTCGGAGGTTTTGATTCAGAGATAAACCGAGAATAAAACAAAAAAATGTCAATAAAAAAGTGTTGACAAAGTTGAGACAGCGTGATAATATATAAAAGTCGCCTTGACGGAGGCAGTCAAATGCTTCAGACAGGCGGATATGGACTTTGAAAAGTGAACAGTGTAAG
>DAOOJC010000079.1:0-6749 GCA_035384905.1 Acetivibrio sp.
TCTCCTATCTTATCCTTGCCTAAAGGCAACTGTTCATAGGATTCAACATCCATAAAGTAATATAAGTCTCCATCGTTATACAGGTACTGCATGTCCTTTCTTTCTATATGAGCTTTCGGCATTTTATCCGTAGGATTAAAGGTTCTTTCAATAGTAGCACCTGTTACTATGTTTTTGAGTTTTGTCCTGACAAAAGCAGCTCCCTTACCCGGTTTAACGTGCTGGAACTCAACAACTTGAAATATCTGCCCATCAAGTTCAAAAGTCACACCATTTCTAAAATCTCCAGCTGAAATCATTTAATTATCCCTCCAAAAAAAATTTACATTTAATAACATAAGTTACAGGTACTCTGATTGACCTGCATATCCAATATTAATTCAACAAGTTTATATTAAAATAAAATTGCAACTATTTCAAGATATATTTTCTTAAACAGTAAATTTAATCATTAATTTTAGCTATAATTACCTAAATCACTATCATGTCCCTGGGTGATGATGTTAACACTGATGGATTATTTCCATTTATTACAATCATGTCTTCTATTCTCACACCACCAAGACCGGGAATATAAATGCCGGGTTCCACCGTAACAACCATACCGTCATCCATTATAACACTTCCCCTTGGTGAAAGCCTTGGTTCTTCATGAATCTCCAAGCCTACCCCATGACCCAGGCCATGCCCGAAATAATCTTTGTAACCGTTATTTGAAATAATATCCCTCGCTATTGAATCAATCTCCTTACCGGATAAACCTTTTTTAGCTCCCCGGACGGCAGTTTGCTGTGCCGACAGCACAATACTATAGATCCTTGAAAGCTCTTCATCGGGCTTCCCGACAAAAACAGTCCTGGTCATATCGGAACAATAGTCTTCGAATATTGCTCCAAAATCCATTGTGACAGCCTCTCCATGCTCAATCACTTTTTCTGAAGCAACACCGTGGGGAAGAGCTGAACGGTACCCGGATGCCACAATGGTATCAAAGGACGTACCCCTTGCCCCCTGTTTTTTCATATAGTATTCCAATTCAGCAGCCACCTCCACCTCCTTTACTCCCGGCTTTATATACCCTAGTACATGACTGAAGGCATCATCGGCTATTTTTACCGCTTTTTTTATTAATTCCAGTTCCCTGTGATCCTTTCTCATCCTAAGTCCATCAATTAACCCTTCCAAAGGCTTTATTATTTTAACATTGAGTTCTTCCTCAAATTCCCTGTATTTTTTATAGGTTGTATGGTCTTCTTCAAAACCCAGTATTTCAATACCTTTTGTATTAACAATATTGTTTATTGTAACCAAAATGCTGTCTTTGTACTCAACTATTTCATATAGAGGCGACTGCTTCGCCGCCTGCTGCACATATCTGAAATCCGTCAAAAGGACAGCATCCTTTTGTGTAATTATCAGATATGCAAAGCTTCCGTTAAATCCCGATAGATATACATAGTTTTCCCTTTTCGTTACCAATGCCGCATCTATTTCTTTTTCTTTAAGCATTAGCCTTAGTTTTTCAATTCTTTTTTCAATTAGATTCTCCATTTAATATCCGATCCTTTCTCTTTGCCGAGCCACTATAAACTAGCCGCTGCATTGAGTGCAAGTATGTAGCCCATACTTCCGAATCCGCTGATTTGCCCGGCACACACAGGAGCTATCACAGATTTGCTCCTGAATTCCTCCCGGGCATGTATATTGGACAGATGAACCTCAATTGCGGGAATTTCAACAGCCTTTATGGCATCCCTTATTGCAATGCTGTAATGAGTATATGCACCCGGATTTATAATTATATTATCTATTTTCCCCTTTGATTCATGGATCTTGTCAATTATTTCACCCTCATGATTGGTCTGTATAAAGCTCAAATCAATATTCAGCTTCATTGCTTCAGCATTCATTTTTCTGGCAATATCCTCAAGGGTTTCCTTCCCGTAAATTTCCTTCTCCCTTTGCCCCAATAGATTCAAGTTTGGGCCATTGATTACAAGCACCTTTTTCATATTTATTCCCCCTTTTTCATTATTCGAAGGCAGCAAAGTTTTCACTCTACTATTTTACCTCTCCAACCTGCTTGTTATTTATATCAGTGTAAATTTGTCGGCAATACCTATTTCTTTACAGCCATTATTTATTCCTTCTGTGATTAAAATAATCTCTAAATAGTCTTTTGCAGCGACAAGCTGAAATTTTCGGTAACATTTTATCGGTAAGATGCCTCCAAACTCTCATATATTTTTTTAAGCTTTAAGGCATCCTTCGCCATGTCATTTCTGGACTCACAAACAATGACCGGCTCCATACCTTTTTTTAAAATGACTTCTGCCAGATATGCAAATTCGGGACCGAACTTTATATCATCAATATTCCAGTGCTTCTTTTCTCCTCCCTTGGTAAACTCAACACGGCTGAAATGGCAATGAAGGTTTTTGATTCTTTCAAAACCGAGGGCATCTTCGAGCATATCAATCACCCTTTCAAAATCTTCAGGAGAATTGAGGCTTCCCTGGCATCTTGCATGTATATGTCCAAAATCCACTGTAGGCATCAGCCTTTCGTGAATCCTGCACATTTCAATTATCTCATCTAAAGAACCGAGCTGATTGTTTTTTCCCAAAACCTCGGGACAGATTAATACGTCTCCAAGGCCACTGCTGTCCGCCTCCTCCAAAATCTCACCGATTAAACCGATTGCTGTTTCAAGTGCCCACTTTTTATTAACCTTGCTGTAAGAACCGGTATGGACAACAATCCTTTTTGCACCCATCCATTTGGCTGCTGTCAGAGTCTGGATAATGTAACGTTTGGAGTTCGTCCTTTTTTCTTTTTCGGAACTTGCCAGATTTATATAATACGGGGCATGTATGCTTAAGAATATGTCGTTCTTTACAGCTTCCTCTCCGATTTCACGAGCCTTCTTTTCACTGATGTTGACTCCCCTGTTACACTGGTATTCATATGCCTCAAGCCCCATTGCCGAAAGCCATGCCGGCATCTGGTCAGAAGACTTGTATCCCTGCTCATAAAAACTTTCCGGGTTACCGGAAGGTCCAAACCTTGTCAATACAATCACCTCATAAAAACTTCTCTTTGTCCATAACTTCCCTGCTTTAAGGGAATAAAGCATTTATATTATTATTTCTAATGTTCCTCTGTTTTAAAAGGATACATGTTATTTAAGCAATATAAAATGTATAAAAAACATATAAAAGTTTTCTCTAAACAATCTTTAGCAAAGTGCTAATTTTTATACTCTTTCAATTCGTCGTTAATAATATCATACAGTTCCGGCAGCCATTCCAAATTATTATCTTCTGTTTCAATTTTATTTTTTTCTTTTCTAAAGTCATAAGGCAATATTATTACCTTTACGTTATCAATCCCGCCTTTTACTGCCAGGTAAAAAAGTTCTTCACTTGCTTCATCTCCCATGGCTAAACACCCGGCTGAAGCATTGCTTCCATGTATACATATATCTCCGCCCAGATTGGTGCGGTTATCCTTCTTTGCTTTTTCCTTGTCAAAATCGTTGGGATAACTTATCAGCATAGCTAAATGATAATAACTGTTAGGGTTTAATCCGGCAATTTTATAGATACCTTCCGGAACCTGCCTGTCACCTTCTTTTAGTTTTGGACCGCTTTTTCCGCTCAGTCCAAGGATAGGATATGTCTTTACATACACCCATTCATTGTTTTCATCAACCCACAATTCCAATTCTCTTTCCTGCTTTAAAGCAATAAATGTTATTCTTTTTGGCGGAAAACTGACTCCCGCCCTGTTAAATTCAGGATCAAGCTTGTTCTTAACGTCATTTTCAATACTATTTATCACATCATCAACAGTTTTTTGACCTCTTATACGGTAATAAACCGACCTTAAATAGGGTTTAGCCATAATACCGCCTGTGATAAGCAGCGAAAGGAGTATAATAACTCCTACTGTGATTGATTTCTTCATTACATCATACCTGCCCATTCATGCCTTTTTAACAGACAATAAATTATAAAATATGAATCCATATTTATCATAAATTTAATCCATATTTTATCACATTATATTTTATCCTGTCCAATATTCGTTACCCTTTTCAATATTTTGAATAGTATTGGAAATGAGAACAAAGAAATTGGGCTTTTAGTCCTTAAACTAATTATAACCCCGGTAACGGGTGCATTAAATATCATGTATCGTCACTCAAGTATTACCGGATCCTTTATAACTATATCTGCCCGAAATGCTTGTTTCTCACTTGAATCCTTTGTTGAGTCCGCGGTATAGGGTGTGCTTATTTTCAAACCACTGTCATACCATTCACTAATCGTAAAGTTTATCTTCAAAACCGCATTCTTAAGCCCGCTTAATTCCAGGTACCTGTCAATTCCCTGACTGAATACCTCGTCTTTAGCCGATGCCTTTACAAAATACCTCACCTCGAGCTGTTCTCCCGCAGAAAAATCTTTTAATACCCTTATCCTGAGCCTGCGGTTTCCCAAACCGGCCTCAACGCATGCGGCCGTATAATCTAAAACCGCCAATTCTTCCGAATTTCTGTAGACTTTTATGTAATTCTTGTTAATCTCCGTCCCGGAAATTATCTCCTTTAGCAAAAAACCGCTGTCGCTTCCGTCCGGTTTTTTCACCGAAAGGTCAATATCAATAACCGGATTCGAAACCGGCCTCATAATATTACATTTTATTTGCAGAGGTATGTAATCCCCGACAACAAAATTGTTCCCGTTCGACCGTACGCTATGGTCAACAACCGAAAACATCTTCGGCGGAAACAATCGGTTCTTCGGTATGATTTCCTTTGTCTGGCTGTCGCTCGACCAATAAAGCTTTGCCACCGCATTAGCATCATTTTCATAAAATTCCATTCTGATATCGTATTTTTTTCCTCCGAAAAGGCTTATTTTACCGCTGTTTTCCGTTGCAGAGTGATCGGTCCAGTCATCGATTATCAGAACGTTATCGACCCACAGTCTCACCCCGTCATCGGACACGGTATAAAAAGTATATTCCTCTGAATACTTGGGCAGAACTTCTCCTATCCATCGGACGGAAAAGGTGTCGCTTTCCATGTTCGTATTCGGTGCCTGACCGCCCCAATCAAAGTTCACCGTTGGGTCAATTCTTATCAGGGATATGCCCGTAAAGTCTTTGTTGTTGTAATACTCTCCCCTTAGCCCCTCCCCATCGGCAGGCATGGGTGTATAAACCGGTATTTGAGTCGGTGTAGGTGTAGGTGACAAAGTCACAGTAGCAGTAGCAGTCGGTGTCACAGTCGCAGTCGGTGTCGGGCTTGGCGTAGGTGTAGAAGGCACAGTATCTATTCCCCAAACCAATACACCGTCAATATAGCCCGTTACCTTTTCCCATTCTGTATAATCATTTGCACTGCCGTTAAAGGAATAATCATTGGACTGTTGATAATTGCTCCAATCGCTTTTCCAGATCCTTATCTGCACATCTATTGATTCCCATGGTTCCAGCACCCCGGCACTGCTTTTAAACCCCACTTCAAAATAATAATCCGCACTGTCGATTGTTTTAACCATCTTCCATATACTAACCTCTACATTCTCCCTGCCCACATGCGACCAATCACACGCATACTGCTGTGACTTTTCCCCGTCTATTGTGTAATAATACCTGATTTTCACTTTATCAAGCTCAATAGGTTCATCACCTTCATTTACAATTCTGAACATGGCATAAATCTGGTTTGATGTATCGTTCCTCGACGAATTATAAAATTGTACACAAAGGCCCGGGGTTTGTGTCGGTCCCGGGGTTACCGGAGAAGGCTCCGGATCCGTTCCCCAAACCAATACACCGTCAATATAGCCCGTTACTCTTTCCCACTCAATATAACTGCTTGCACTGACGTTAAAGGAATAGTCATTGGTCTGCTGATAATTGCTCCAATCGCTTTTCCAGACCCTTAACTGCACTTCTATCGATTTTCCGGGTTCCAGCACACCTGCACTGCTTTTAAACCCCACCTCAAAATAATAATCTGCCCTGTCGGCCAGTTGGACCATCTTCCATATGCTTACCTCCACATTACCACTGCCTACATGTGACCAGTCACACGCATACTGCTGTGACTTCGGCTTGTCTATTGTGTAATAATACCTTAGTTTCACTTTATCAAGTTCTATAGGTGCTCCGCCTTCATTTACAATTCTGAACATGGCGTTAATAGTGTTTGACGTATCATTCCTCAATGCATTGTAAAACTGTACACGAAGGCCCGGGTTCAGTTCAGGAGAAGCTGCAGCAACCCATCTTTGTACTGCAGGAACAGGGAGCAGCAATTGAGCAGCCAAAACAACCAATATTGTCACCGCACAAATCAACGTTTTCATAAATATAACCCCCGTCCATCGTATGTTCATAGCTATTTTGCTTAATGCTGCGTAAGTACTTTTATGTTTTTTTGTGTCGATATTCTTCGATATGTACCCTTACTCAAGCATTGCCGGAACCTTTATAACTCCGGAGTGCCTGTTTCTTACTTGAATCCTCTTCTAAGTTTTATGGTACAGGGTGTACTTGTCAGTCTATTTCATGCCACTTAACCACTTTTATGTTTTTCGTCGATATTCTTTGGCTCTTTAAGGTTTCATCCGAAATCTCATAGGTTAAAAGGCCAAAGAAACCGTTAATATTGACATCTGCGTTTAAAAAACCGTCCACTGCCTCTTCGTCATATATAATGTCTGCATTTCCCA
>DAOOJC010000080.1:0-6713 GCA_035384905.1 Acetivibrio sp.
CACCGGTAAAGGTGAGGCATATTTGCAGGAAAAAGCCATTGAGTACACATGGGTCCAGGGCCTTTCAAGCAAGGATTCTTCAGCTTTGACCAGTGAACAGGCTACTATGGCAGTTGCTCTACTTGGTGTTAAAAGTTTAACTCTATTACCTGCCTTCGGAATCATAGCAAAAGCCGCAATTTTACCCAATGTGGGTACCGGCAAGGGAGGTCATGGTCGTAGTACTTCGGGGTGCAGCAGCTGCAGCAGCTGCAGCAGTTGTAGCAGTTGCAGCAGTTGCGGCGGCTGCGGTGGTTGCGGAGGAGATTAGATTTGAATTGTGATTTTTCAGTCAGAAAAGACACGTTAATCCTTCAATGGCATATAACTTCCCGATGTAATTTAAGATGTGCCCATTGTTACCAGGAAAGTTACCATCGGCCGGAATGCAGTTTTACCCAGATGCTTTCTGTTATTGAGCAGTATAAGAAGCTGCTTTTGAAACTGAACAGAAAAGGGCATATCAACGTTACAGGGGGAGAACCCTTTCTTCGCGAGGATTTCTTTGATTTACTAAAGGTTTTTAATGAACACAAAGATTATTTTAACTTTGGAATACTGACCAACGGAACTTTTATCGATAAAGCCAATGCCAAAAGGTTAAAGCTTCTGAATCCTTCCTTTGTTCAGGTAAGCATCGAAGGGGACGAAAAAACCCACAACTCCATCCGCGGGGAGGGAAACCTCAATAAGGTAATTGAAGCCATAATGCATTTAAAACATAACGGGATTAAAACCCTGGTGTCTTTTACCGCTCATAAAGAAAACTACAAGAGTTTTCCCGATGTTGCCGCTCTGTGTAAAAAGATAGGGGTATTTAAACTCTGGACTGACCGCATGGTACCCTTTGGAGGTGCAGAAAAAATGCAGGACAGTTTGTTGAATCCAGAGGAAACCATGGAATTCTTTAATATTGTCAAAAGGTGCAGGAAGCAGAAAAAATGGGGAAGAAGAAATAAAACGATCATAGAGCTTAACAGGGCTTTGCAGTTTTTTGTCAACGACAACTATCCCTATTCCTGTAATGCAGGCGAGTCTTTGATATGCTTATTGGAAGACGGTACGGTGTTACCCTGCAGAAGGCTGCCTATAGAAGCCGGAAATCTAAAAGAGTTGTCTTTGGAACAAATATATTTCGGCGATGTAATGAAAGATTTAAGAAGGGAAGCACCTCCTCCGGAAGGATGCAACCGGTGCTCATATTTCATATTATGCAAGGGCGGGGCCCGGTGTATTTCTTACGCCGTAACAGGGGATCCCTTTGCCCGGGACCCGGGATGTCCGATTATTTAGCCTCTCCCTGATAGCCAATATATGACCTCATTCTCATAATAACATATACCAAAACCGCATCGGTCATGGTCGTCATCATAAAGATAAGGCCAACTGCAGCCAGAAGAGTCCAAAGTCCTTTTACCGGTGTTCGGAAATGTATCTTTCCACTGAATCTATGCAAAGATCAAGAAAGGTCTCTTCTCCAATCGTATTAATTTTGAAAAAAACCGCTCGGCTCCCGCCGGAAGAAATGGCAGAAACAAATATATTATCTCCCTGACCCACAGCGGTAACATTAAGACTGACACGACTACTTCCCATCATGCTATACCGCTCATAAACCCGAACAGCCACCTTGACTTCTCCTATAGTGATGTCGCTTGTATCCTCACAACTAGCGGAAATGCTCCCATTAGTAATGTCTTCATGTAACCAATCTAAAAACTCTTTAAAATCTCCCTTGAATCTTTTCTCATATTTGGCCATGTTTTTATACTCCTTTTAAAATCTCAACGAATATCTCATTTTGATTCCACTATCATTTTATCAGATTGTACATGCCTGCGTCCAATTATTTGCAACTGATTTCAACCGCTATCAAAAACTCCTGCAAAGTAGCATATATGCTACTTTGCAGGAGTCATTAACTTTAACGTCCAAATGTGAAGAAAAGTGTTCCAGAAACTTAAGTTACGCAAGTCAGAGCCTGTAAATACTCCGTGGGGGTCGAGCAAAACTCACTTCGTGAAATCTTACTTAATCTTAAACCAAGCCTGCTACTTCTTTTTCAATACTTCCTTGACCTTTTCAACAATATCCTTCGGTGTCAATCCATACATCGCCAATAGCTCTTCCGGCTTGCCGGACTTGCCGAACTTATCCATTATTCCGACCCTCTTCATCCGGACGGGATAATATTCGGCTAAAACCTCAGCTACCGCACTGCCCAGTCCTCCGATGACACTGTGCTCTTCACAGGTAACAATCGCACCGGTCTCAAGTGCAGCCTTTATTATTATGTCTTTGTCAATCGGCTTTATTGTATGTATGTTAATCAAGCGGGCATTAATTCCCTCCTGCTTTAGAATATCCACAGCCTCCAAAGATTTTGACACCATAAATCCTGTGGCAATTATTGTTACATCATTGCCCTCCTTCAGGGTAACTCCCTTGCCCAGCTCAAACTTATAGTTTTCGTCAAGAATCACCGGCACCGCAAGCCTCGTAAGTCTCAAATAAAAGGGTCCCGGAGTCTTGTATGCGGCAATGGTAGCAAACCTTGCTTCTACAGCATCCGCCGGACTGACTACAGTCATATTGGGTAAAACCCTCATTATAGCTATGTCCTCTATGGTCTGATGAGATGCACCGTCTTCCCCTACCGTTATTCCGGCATGGGATGCACCTATTTTTACATCCAGCTGAGGGTAACAGATGGAATTTCTGACCTGTTCAAATGCCCTTCCCGATGCAAACATTGCAAAGGTACTTGCAAATACTACTTTTCCACAGGATGCAATACCTGCAGCCGCCGACATCATATTGGCTTCTGCTATCCCCATATTGAAGAACCTCTCAGGGTATTTTTCTTTAAAAACTGCGGTTTTTGTAGACTTTGAGAGATCCGCATCCATAACCACTATTCTTTCATCGCAGCCTATCTCTGCCAAAGTATTGCCATAAGCTTCCCTTGTCGGTATTTTTTTCTGCATGCTATTTCCCCTCCATTTCTGCCAGCATCTTATCCAACTCGGCAATAGCCTTGTCCCGCTGTTCTTTGTTTGGAGGTGATCCGTGCCAACCTGCGTTATTCTCCATAAAGGATACTCCTTTGCCCTTTATAGTATCCGCAACTATCATAATCGGCTTATCCTCTACCGTTTTTGCCTTCTTTACCGCATTTTTTATTTGCTCGTGGTCATGTCCGTCAATATTTATGACCTCCCAGCCGAAAGCCCTGAATTTATCTTCCACAGGCTCGGGAGACATGACATCTGTAATATTGCCGTCTATCTGCAAACGATTGTGATCCAGAAAAGCTATAAGGTTATTGAGCTTGTAATGGGCAGCGGACATTAATGCTTCCCAAACCTGGCCTTCTTGTATTTCACCATCGCCTAAAAGTACATATACCTTGTAGTCTTTTTTATCCAGCTTACCGGCAATAGCCATACCTACTGCGGCTGATATTCCTTGTCCCAGTGAACCGGTTGACATATCCACTCCCGGTACCATTCTCATACTGGGATGTCCCTCAAGATAACTGTCTATATGTCTGAACCTAAGAAGCTCTTCCTTAGGAAAAAAGCCTTTCTCCGCCAGGGCACCATAGAGTGCAGGAGAACAATGCCCTTTTGACAATACAAACCTGTCTCTGTCTTCCCATTGGGGATTTTTCACATCTACTCTCATCTCGTCAAAATATAAAACGGTTATAATATCCGCACATGATAGTGACCCGCCCGGATGTCCCGATGCTGCATGATAAACCTCTTCGATAATGTGCTTCCTGATAATTGTAGAATATCTTCTAAGCTCATTTGGTCTCATCTCGTACATTTTTACAACTCCTGAATTTTATGTTTTTAGTATAGTCTAGTATACCATAGTAAAACCATATAAGTCCATAGTTTTAAATTCAATTTAACGTAAATTGAATTTAATATTTGTCAAGCTTTACTCACTCATATGTTTTAAAGCCCTCTCCGAAAACCTCTCTTATATCGGTCAGTACAATAAACGCCTTTTTATCCTCTTCTTTTACAATTTTCTTTATTTGCAGGAGTTGTCCCCTGTGTATGACACAAAAAAGTACCTCTTTATCGGTTTCTGTAAACATGCCTTTGCCTTTCAGCGATGTAACCCCGCGGTCTAACTCCCTCAAAATCCTCGATGCAATTTCCTTTGGGGCCTCCGATATTATAAACAGGGCCTTTGCAAATTTCACTCCCTCCAAAAGGGCATCAATTACTTTTGAACTGACATACAGTGCGACAATTGAATATAATGCAAGCCGGAAGCTCTGGAACGAAACCGCTGCAAAAAGTATTACTCCAACATCTATAAAGAGCAATACCTGACCCATTGTATAAGCCGGTGCAAAATGGTTTACTATTCTTGCGGCAAGATCCGTTCCCCCGGTTGTAGCCCGTGATCTGAATACCAGGCCCAATCCGGTTCCCATCAAAAAACCGCCGAATATCGAATAGAGGAGAATGTCTTGAGCATAGGACTGTTCCGTAAACCCCATAAAGAATTTTTTAACAAATTCTTCGGTTAACGGCTTTGTGATATCTATCAGCACGGAGAGTACAATTGTGGCATACACCGTTCTTAAAATAAACTGTTTTCCGACGAACCGAATTCCCAAAACAAACAGCGGTACATTCAATATAAGCATTAATGTCCCCACCGGCAGTTTTCCGCCCGACAGGTAATAGATAACTGTGGCTATTCCGCTGACTCCGCCGGCTGCTAACCTGTATGGAACCAAAAAAGCATTAATTGATATTGCGGTTATCATCGAACCTAAAGTTATAATAATGTAATCTTTCCAGTTTTTAATGTCATCGTAAAAAATATTCATATATTCCCTCGACCCGTTTTTTCTATAGAAGCTTATCAAGTATCAAGCTTCCATGTACTTTGCAGTTTTAGTTTTGCTATTTCCCGAATAAGTCTATTGTTAAGTGTTTTTTCAAAACACATTCTATAGTTTATATTGCCCATAAAAAAGCAAGTTAATGTTTTAAAAAATGCTGTGTACTTACGAAACATAAATTTTAGAATATTTTTTTCGCATTTTTATTCCATGCACACAAGCCGGCTTTACATACTTTCATTTAAACCACATAATATGCTATAATGTGATGGATGCGGGACAAACTAATATATGGTTGCGTCCACAAAATTGCATTGAATAATTAAATGACTAATCGAGGAGAGTATTCATGAAGGTTCTTCACTTAATTGGCGGAGGGGATGTTGGCGGTGCAAAAAGCCACGTACTTTCCCTTGTAAAAGAACTGGACAAACACATAGATGTAAAGCTCATCAGCTTCAGGACCGGTGCCTTTGCCGATGATGCACGAAAAATGGGCATTAACGTTGAAATCGTAAAGACAGGGACCATTATATCGGATGTCCGCAAGGTTCTGAGCATCATAAAAAATGAAGGGTATGAGCTTATTCATTCCCATGGTGCGAAGGCCAACATGATTGCCTTTTTCGCTAAAAAGTTTACATCTCTTCCTGTGGTTACAACGGTTCACAGTGATTACAGGCTTGATTACCTTCAGAACATATTGAAAATGTTCTCCTTCGGGCTTATAAACACCGTTGTCCTGAGGTTTCTTGACTATTACATAGGCGTTTCGAAAAATTTTAAGGAAATGCTTATAAAAAGGCGATTCAGTCCTCAGAAAATATTTACGGTTTACAACGGAATCAATTTCCACCAGGAAATATCCCCTCTTCCAAAAGAGGAGTTCTTAAAAAAATACAACCTGAACTTTGGAAAAGATGATGTGATTGTCGGTATATTGGCAAGGCTTGATCCCGTTAAAGGATTGGATACTTTTTTAAAAGCTGCCCAAGGAGTTTGTCAGAAAAATCCTTCTGTAAGGTTTTTAATAGGAGGAGACGGTCCGGAAAGAAAATCCCTTGAAAAAAAGGCCTTGTCCCTGGGACTTAAAGACAATGTTTTCTTCCTTGGTTTTGTCGACCGGCCTTTTGATTTGATAAACTGCCTGGACATAAACACCCTTACATCATTGAGTGAAAGCTTTCCCTACGCTATACTGGAGGGCTCCCTTTTTAAGAAGGCTACCGTAAGCAGCAATGTCGGAGGAATTTCCGACTTGATTGAAAACGGAAAAAACGGTTTTCTCTTTGAGCCGGGAGATTATAAGTCCCTGGCCGACATACTGCTTACCCTTGTAAAGGATTCTTCCTTGAGAAAGGAAATGGGAGAAAAAATATATGAAAAGGCCAGCACATATTTTTCTTTGGACAACATGTGCAAAACCCAGCTTGAAATATATCAAAACATACTGGCACAAAGGGCAAATAAAAGCAAATACCGCTACGATGCCATTATTTCCGGGTATTATGGCTTTAAAAATATCGGAGATGATGCCATGCTCATGGCAATAATAGATAACATGAAAATGTACAGGAAAGATATGAGAATATTGGTTTTATCCAAAAACCCAATAGAAACCAGTTTGATATACAATGTTGATTCGATAAACAGATTCAACCTTCTAAAAATACTATTCACAATGAAAAAATCAAAGGTATTCATAAACGGCGGCGGAAGCCTTATACAGGACAATACCAGCACCCGTTCATTGGTGTACTATCTTGCGATGATATGGCTCGCAAAAAAGCAGGGCATG
>DAOOJC010000081.1:0-6625 GCA_035384905.1 Acetivibrio sp.
TGCCAGTTGACCGGGGGGACGGTAAATATTCGAATCATAAAAAGTTTCAAGTCCGTCAGCCCTGACAAAGTCCAAGTAATTTCCATTATAGTGAAGGGTAAGACTACGTTTAGCCCGTGTCATTGCAACATACAGCTGCCTGAGTTCTTCATCCGCTTTTGGATTGAACCCATCCAACATTATAAATACATTGTCAAACTCTCTTCCCTTTGACTTGTGAATGGTCGATACAAATATGGTTTCCAGCTTTTCCGTGAAAAAATCCTCCATTCGTGATTCTCTGATAAAGATTTCCAGGTCCGATTTATACTTACTTTTTGGATTGGTTGCTTCAAAGTCTTTTATTATGTTTAAACACAACTCCAAATTAGGACTCCTGTAAAACTCATATGCCAGCTTTCTTTTTGCCTCTGCCCAGGTCTCCTCACCTATCAAATAGGTATCCTTGGACAGGTTTAGGTACTTTAAAAACGACCTTACTTCCAGAAGGTTGTATAGGTTAAAACCTTCATTGGACTGAATCAGCTTTGCCTGCATGCCGTTTTTGACCAGTAAGCCGGTAACCTGTAATGCTTCTTCATTACTTATGGTCAAAACACAGGTTGTTCCCGAAAGCTGTGCATTAAGAATATCGTTAACCACCGGTGTAATCAGGTTGCCGCTTTTATACCGGACCAGCTTTATTCTTCCGTTATCCCTCTGAACCGCAACAATAGGCATATTCTTTAATCGGTGGGATATTCTCTGTACAAACCAGTTTGTAAACTCCACAAGGTTGCTCTTACTCCTGTAATTTTCTATGAGCTCGTACATAACGGCATTTTTCTCTTTTATCATTTGTTCCAGATACTTGGAGCTTGCACCCCGGAATTCATAAATATTCTGGTCGTCATCCCCCACTGCAATTACCCTCATATCCTCATTTCGTTCCATCAGGGTGCTGATTAATTCAAACTCATCGGCATCCATGTCCTGAGCTTCATCTATAACCAAAACGGTCTTTGTAATTCTGCCCGGTTCCACCTCACCGTTTTTGATTCTATTCACAGCCTCTCTTATTACTTCATCGGACTTTTCCAGTGTCCCCACCCTCCCTATAAGGTCAAAGCAATAGGAATGAAAGGTTTTTATCTCAATGTAGTTGGCGGCATTGCCAATGAGTTTTATAAGGCGTTTTTTAAACTCAGTGGCTGCAGCCCTCGAAAAAGTTACCATCAGCATTTGTTCATGCTTGACATCCTCCATTTGCATCAGTGACGCCAGCTTGTGAACCAATACCCGGGTCTTACCGCTTCCCGGACCGGCTGCAACTACAATATTCTTTGATTGTTTATCGGTAATGATTTTTAATTGGGCAGCGGAAAGCTCCCCAAAAAGCTGCCGGAATTTCTCATTAGTAATGTTTCTTTTTATTTCATCCTGCCTCTCCCCTCTGAAGTATTTATTTAAAAAGGAGCTGTAATTCAACGTAAAATAATCATCCACAAACTGAAGAGCATCCTTATAATCGCTGATCATTCTTAGAGCATATTCACCGACAATATGAATCTGCTGAATTTT
This sequence comes from Acetivibrio sp., assembly GCA_035384905.1. Taxonomy (GTDB): domain Bacteria; phylum Bacillota; class Clostridia; order Acetivibrionales; family Acetivibrionaceae; genus Hungateiclostridium. The sequence continues at coordinate 1,561 of DAOOJC010000081.1, forward strand.
GTTTTCGTAAAATGCTTTAAGCTTTTTGTAATCCTCTACCTTGTAGCGTTTTTTGTTGTCCCTTTCAATTCGCTCAATAGACATAGGGTTATAGATGACCATAAAGCCGCCCTCTATCTTCAGAGTCCCGATTTTTGAAAGATAATAAAGTGCATCCTCAACATCATCCGAAGAAACCTTGGTATTAAAAAACGTTATTCTTTGCTCAAACTTTTCTTTAAGTTCAAGAACCGAAAACTCTACTTCCACTTCCTCTTTAGCGTCGTTTTCCTGTATACCGTACTTGGTATTTTCATAAAGATACTCCAATATAAACCGTGACAATTCATGCCTTTTTATAATCTTTTCTTCAAGCAATCTTTTATCAAACAAAGTAATTACCGCTATGTGGTTTGCCGAAAAGCCCGTATTCTGCCTCTTTATCCAACCTTTTTTATTCCAAAGGTTTATGACAGTTTTTAAACTGTTGGGGGTTGAGTCCTTGCATCCATATTGTTCAGCTTGTTCGTTGAGCTCCTTTATGTGAAATGTTTTTTCCTCCTTTGAAAAAACACTCAAAAGGAAGTTCTCAATATTTGCAAAGGATTTTAGTATACCCAGCGACCGGTTTTGGTTTTTCTTAATAAATGCCACGAGGTCTTTCATATCAGCAAGGATTCCCTCTTCCCGAAGCAGGTTCACAATCTGAATTACTCCCTCCCGGGGAATTCCCAAATGGTCCGAAATATAGTCAACCCTGGACTCTGCGTCTTCATCCATTGCAATTTTTCTACTTTTGCTGGAAATAAGGCTCTTTATTATTCGAATTGCATTTTGCTTTTGCTTATCGCCAAACCTGTGGGAAGCATTAATTTTATCGACTGCCTCATGAACATTTCTCGCAAGAATACTGTTGGCAAATACCCGGGGCATATTTTGGCCCCGCTTGATATAACCGGCATCTTCCAAAGCAGCTATTGCCGCCTTCACCCTGGTTTCCATATCATCAAGGCCCTCATTCCAGCCAGCCCTTTTTGCAATTTCCAATGCGGACTGGGATGCTTTCATCCGCAGTCGTGTAACGTCTTTAATAGCCCTCCATACTTGCTGGATTTCTTCAATATTCAGTTTTGTCTGATTTAGCAGCATAAAATGATTGTTGAGGTCTTCTTCATTGAATAACACATAACAGTCGGCAGTTATATTTTCATCCCTTCCGGCCCGTCCTGCTTCCTGAACGTAATTTTCAAGGGAATCCGATATTTCGTAGTGAATGACCATTCCCACATCCTTCTTATCCACTCCCATTCCGAATGCGGAAGTTGCAACCATGATCCTGACATCACCCTTTATAAAGGCATCCTGATTTTCGGTTTTTTCATCCTTATCCATTTTCCCATGGAATGCCCTTGCCGAAAATCCGTCCTGTATAAGCCTTTGAGCGAGATTATACACCTTGTTTGTCGTTACGGCATAGACTATTGTGGGGCAATCATTTTCCTCTAACAAATCCCTTAATGTATTGTATTTTTCTTCTTCACTTTTTCTATCGAATACCTTGTATCGAAGATTGTGCCGGGTTGACGCCGATGTGAAAAGCTCCATATCAATGGATAGCTTCTCCTTAAAATAATCTCTTATATCCTCAATAACATTGGGCTTTGCAGTGGCTGTAAAGCAGGAAACGGGAATGGGTTCTGTCATGTTTTTCTTTTCCTGAATTAACTTTATAAAGTCACCGATATACAAATAATCAACTCTAAAATCCTGTCCCCAAGCGGAAAAGCAGTGGGCCTCATCTATGACAAACCGAACAACATTCCTTCCTAATAGCAAACGCTCAATTGACCTTGAACGCAAGGACTCCGGCGAAATGTAAAGAAGGGATGCCGAACCGTTTTCCACCCTTTCAAAGGACTTTGCCCTTTCAATCGGGTCCAATAACCCGTTTATTGTAACCGCATCGGTAATGCCGGCCTTTTCCAAATTATCCACCTGGTCCTTCATCAATGATTGAAGGGGTGAGATGACCACCGTAAGACCTTTTGAATTCATTCCACTCATTAAAGCCGGCACTTGGAAAGTAACGGACTTCCCTCCACCGGTGGGAAAAACGGCAAGAAGGGATTTGTTGGCTACAGCCGCTTTAACAGCCTTCTCCTGTAATGGTTCACCGTCATAGGTTCTGTAGGAATCGTATCCGAAATACTTTTTCAATGCTTTATGAATATCAAGGGCTTCGTTGCAATAATCGCAGCCTTCCAAACACGGGTTGTTCCTGAGCAAAAACATGACTCTTTCAACCTCTGGAAAGGTTTTCAAAACCCAGGGCGGAGTAATTGAGTAGTGGCATCTTGTATTGATAAGAGCAAGGCAGTAGGATAATTCAATGGGATTTTGCGATATTATTTTTCCAAGATCGGCCTTTTGACATATCTGAAATCGGAACTTATTCCGGATTGTTTTTTCCAAGTCCCGAAGCTCAAGCTCATATCCGGCCAAATGTACGAAAGTTTTAGGTACGACCGGGTTATTTTCCATTCCGCTTTTTGAAGTCGCATCAATATATTTAAAGAATGCGGAAAAACCACCTTTATCTCTTAACAGAGTATAAAAAATTCGCTTCAATTCATTATCCAATTCATAAAAAGCGTTAATCTCGTCAAAGAAAAGATCCCGGGCTTTAATTGAATCATTAAGCGGATTATTTATATCCTCCGTTTGCAGCTTATCGTCTTTTACAAGAGAATGGTAGGGCTTTTTGGGAAACAAAAGAGGAGAAAGAAATAAGGTATCGATAGAATTCGAATTATTAATGCCTGCAGCTTCAACAGCATTTTTTATATATTTTAAATCATGTCTTATAATGTTATGCCCGCAAACATACTCCGATCCTTGTAAGAATTCAATAAAGGCAGCAACAGAACCGGAGTGAAATGAAGCACCATTGTCCTTAATGCTTCCAATATCAAGAATCTTCCCGCTTTTAGGATCGATTTCCGTGTCAATAAAAGCTATTCTCTTCACTTCCAGTCCTCCCCGGAATACAAATAATAATTAGCTGATTTATATAATGCTTACATTAAGCCCTATGGATTTTATTCTGTTGAAATCAGAAATTTCCTTCTTTTAGACATTTTTTGATTTATTCACATATTGCTTTTTGAATTTATAGGTGATAAAATAAATAAGATACGATGGTGAATATGAAAACACAATCCCCTTTTACTATATCATATTTCTATTTGTATGTCAATATATTTTTAGAAAAATTTTATTTATTAAAATGCGGAGGTGCCTGCCATTGTCTTTTGAAATTATGAATACATCCTCATCACTTATACAAAAACAAATACTGGAAGAAATTAAAAAGTGCAATGATTATACCGCACAGTTTGGATTAACCCTGTCCCACTCGGATGCTCTTGAACTGATTGAAACATGCAATCATTCATTAAAACGCACCGGACGGATCGAATTCGGCGGTAGTATTGTAAGTAAGATAATCATGGAGTTTTGCGACTCCCCTTATATCTCCATGCACAGCTATGCCCAAACGATCCACGAACTGACTGAAATATTTTATTTATATAAAAATGAAACCCTGGATTTGATAAGCGATGATGCTCTAATCAAATTTATGAAAAAATGCTTTGACGGCAAATGCCAGGGGTCCCTCGAATTGCTTTCGGAGCGTGAGCTTTATAATATGGCACATAACTTAAGATACGGACTGGCCCCGGATTATTCGGAGGATTCAAATACGGATGAGGAAGATGAGGAAAATGAGTAATCTTGAAAAGCAACACATGATTAATACAAATAATACAAATAATTTAAGAAATGAAGCCTATTTTGCTTCACTTCTTAAAGAGGCTTATTCCCAAGGAATTCTGAATGATTTAGAAGCAGAAAATATACAATTGCAATGCATAAACTTTTTAGCAAAAAAGTGCGAAAAATTCAACGACGGAATGAGCAGTTCGATAAGAGTGGAAATTGCTGAAAGAATTATGGAATCCAATCTTTATACAATTGGGTTGTACTTAAAATCGTTGCCCGATGTGCAGTGTGCCATAAATGAGCTTAAAACGTTATTGATTTCCGAAATGTACGAAAAGGGAAAGAAACTGATTAATACCAAATTTGCTTCAACAAATCACCTTTATAAGATGGTCCAAAAGAACAAATTGACCACAATAAACTACAGCTATAATGCAACACTTAGTGACAGCGGCATAGGAAGTTTTTTTAAATTGTACAATCCGGATTATGGGGCTCATGATTGTGCCTCATCCGTTGATTATCAGCTTTGCAATCCCATTACCGACCTTGTGGGAGTTGAATATATTCAAAAATATCTTGAAAGTCTGTATCTGGAAAATAAATTTTGCAGAAATTTTGCTGCAGAATACATTCACAAACTTCTTTACGGGTACTATGAAGGATATAAGGATTTGCTGATTAATATCTTTGAACATGTGTTAACAGCAGCAATAGGATGTGTTCTTGCAAAACGCAATATTTTAGGCTTGGATATTTCGCAGGAAGAAGTCCAAAGCCTTCAAAATGAATTATCAAAGGATGATGCTCCTTTGATTGCTTTAAAGATTCAAAACGCTGCGGCCGGAGTACTCGAAGATCTGAATATCCAAAGTCCTTCACTTCAGGGGTATATTGAAAAAAGTCTTTCGAAAATTACAACAAATATCATACATGCGGTTAAGACAAATACCCTCGGTAAAACCTTTGTATCTTTGGTTAATCCGGACTTAAAACCCAAAATACAGTTTTCATTCGGTAAGAAAATGGATGATGAAGATTTCTGGAAGTTCATCGATGAATTATCCGAATGCAGATTTTCATCGGATAAAATTGCATTTATACAACAGAATGTAAAATCCTTGGGGGATCTTGAAGATATATTGCTTGATGTGCAACTTGGCAAGGAGGAAACTTATTTGGTCTTAGATAAGCTGACAGATATTGAGCTTGCCGCATTGGTTAAACGCCATACGTTTAAATCGGACCTTCAGGCAGTGGATTTATCAGAGGCAGAGGAAACATTGCAAAACAACCTAAAGAA